>JANNCK010000199.1:0-11682 GCA_031386545.1 Sphingomonadales bacterium | reverse complement strand
ACCGGCCATAACCGTATGAAAGCTCCCATTTCCAGTTGCTATCAATTTCACCCTTCAACCCGATCCAGCCACGCCAGGTTTCCCGTTCATTCTTTGTGATGAGACCGCCAAGCTCGTTGAAACGACGACGCCACTGAATGCCCGCTGAAGAAGCAAGCGCGCGGATCGCTGCCGGTGCGAAGGGGTTGGCGCGCGGTATGCGACCGACCGTCAACTCATCGAGAACGCCAGATGTTGATGTCTCGGAAACCGAAGCATGGCCGCGGAACGCATCTGTTTTGACATTCGAATACTGGCCATGCGCAAATAATTCGATGCCGCCTCCCAAATCGACATTCAGTTTTGCAGCGGCAAGCCATGACTTGCGCGGACTGACGATCTGGAGTTCTTCGCGCGTATTATAGCCATATTGAGCAAGATCGGTTGTTCGAAATAGTCTGTCCGAAGCATCATAGGCGAAAAAACCGCCACCGGCTGTCGTACCGGTCAAAAACCGACCGCCCGGCGTCGTAGAACTCAGATCAAGCAGATTTATCCCAAGCTCGCCCCGATTTGCAGGATTCAGATCGGCAGTCTGGGCATAGCTTGTCGGCTGCAACGAGACGGGGCGCTGGCTGGCAAAAAACCCGCCCTCCTTCTCGTAGCTTGCCCCGACGACAAGCGAGGCACGATCACCAAAGAGTGATGTGCCCCACAGCGCATCTATATTGTAACGCTGGGCATCCCCTTGTGAAGAAACTCCTGCGCGAGCTCCAATTCTCAGACCGTCGAACTTATCTCGCGTAATGATATTGATAACACCGGCGACCGCATCCGTGCCGTAAACGGCAGACGCACCGCCAGTGATGATTTCGACACGCTGGACGAACATCGTTGGTATGGTGCTCATACTAACTGTGTTACGAGTCATCTGGTTGGACACCGTCCGGCGTCCGTCGATCAAAGTTAATGTTCGGTTCGGCCCCAAGTCTCTTAGCGACACGGTCGACAGACCTGCGGCATTGATGCCGCTTGTCGTGTTTGCCAGATTGGAATCAGTTGTAACAGCTGGGTAATCGAGCAGAATTTCGGACAATTCGGTCGAACCGGCCGCTTGTAGATCGGCCATACCGATTATGACTACGGGTGTCGGTGAATCGATGCTTAACTGACGCTGGATGCGTGAGCCAGTTACAAGTATTTCAGTTTCTGCTGGTCGGCTGAGTGGCTCGTCCGCCGCACGCCGGGTATTTGGTTGCGACGGCTCATCTTGGACTGCCGTGACTGATGAGACGGGCGTAACCGCAGAGAGCTGGCGCACGACGATTACCCCCGTCTTGCCCCATTTCGCGGTTAGGCCAGTTCCTGACAACAGGCGTTCAACGCCTTCGCGCACAGTGTAGGAACCGCTTAGTGCTAGTGCTTTCTTGCCTCGTAACTCCGTGCCGTCAAAAACGATTTGCTGCCGGGTGAGGCGGGAAAGGGTCCGCAAACTTGCGCGTAAATCCTGTGAAGGGATCGAAAACTGAAAGGCGCGGTCTTGAGCCATAATAGGCGCTGAGACGCAGGCGAATGCAACTGCTGTGACTGATACCGAGCCACGAACAATACTACCGATCAATCCCATGTTTCCCCCATATTTCGACCGTACTCCCTCTTTATCGGGGCTGGTCTAATAGCTAAGACGCGCGCAACCGCGAATGGGACACCGTCGAGATCAATTATCTATCGCGCTCGTAAAATAATCTCCGTGTCGGTGATCGTCACCCGAAGATTATTGATTGCCGAAACCCCCTCGACGAACGCGTCGGCGTTGCCCGCGGCAAACTCTCCATCCACAGGAATATGAGCAAGCGAGGCGCCCTCAAGACGGATTTTACGCGATGAGTATCTGTTCATTCGTGCGGCTGCGCGGGAAAGCGGTTCGCCTTCGAAAGACAGCATACCCTGTTCCCACCCCAGCGACTGATCCTCATCCAAACGGAGAATTTTTCCCGGGCCGGGCGATCCGACTTCATCAACCAATTCGTTGCCGGGCTTCAACATCTGTCGTGAGTTCGTTCTGACAATAGGCGTGCCAGAGAGGTCATTGCGGTCCCGCACTTCGACCTGTCCTTCGTAAAGAAGGACACGAACTTCCTTGTCCACAAGTTCGACACTGAAAGAGGTGCCAATTGCCACAATCATTTTATCGCCAGCCTTGACCCTAAATGGCCGCAGCGGATCCCACGCAACATCGAATTTCGCTCGACCCAGCTCGAGTTCGACTTCGCGTGAGTTTTCGGTCAATTTAATCTTCAATGAGGTGGATGCATCGAGCGACACTTTTGAATTATCGTTCAATGCTGCAATGCGACGTTCTCCGGTTTTGGTCGCTAAAATTTCAGACTTCTCTCCACCAGCCAGCCAGGTAGTTGCGACCAGAAACAACACGGCGACCGGGACGACGCCAAGCCAACGCCGATGACGAGGAAGGTAACCTGACCATCGTGACCGGCTGCCGAACCGGTAGCGCGACAGCGCATCGGCTTGCAGGCGAATGATGTCGGGCTGATCGACGAGATCGCCACACAGCCGCCAAATTGCGACCGCTTGCTGCAATCGTTCTGCATTCAACGGATCGGCGTGCCAGTTTTCAAATTCGCGTGATTCAGCGTGAGACAGGTTGCCGTCCGACAAGCGCACGCACCACATCGAGGCCTGCTCCAAAGCAAGATCCGATTGTTCGGTTTGGTTCAGCGGGCTCATTTTTCGTCCCCAACCGTTTTCACAAGCGTTACCATCGCTTTTGCAACATGCTTCTTCACGGCGCTTACCGAAATTCCAAAGGCTTCGGCTATGTCATCCTGACCATAGTTCTCAAGCCTGTAGAGAATAAAAATGTCTCTGGTGCGTTCGGGAAGTCGGGCAATCGCCCGACTGATTGTGCATAATTGCGAACGGGCGACTGCGATACGAAGCGGATCGAGCCTGTCAATACCGTGATCTTCGGCTCGCTCTATCAGGGCGCGGTACTTGGCTCTGACACTTAACCTGCGGGCGCGGTCAGCGAGCAGGTTTGACGCCATCTGGAAGATATAGGCTTCTTGCGAGACAATATCCGGTCGCTCCAGCTGGACCAGCTTGACCAGCAGCTCTTGTGTCAGATCCTCGGCTTCGGCGTGATCCCCTACCCGACGACCGAAATAGGCCAGCAAGGCGGGGCGCCATCGGCACCCGAATTCCTCCTGGATTTTCGCGACCGGCATTTGTTCAAAATTCCCCCAGACGAAAATCCGCAATGCCCCCCGCGCAGGCACATTAGTTAGATAGACGCACGGCGATGGCTATCGGTCACTTGAGACCCCCTAAAAACAATGCAACGCCATCGAGTGCATGTTCTGCTGCTTCAAGGACTGTACCGAGACGTCCTTCTAATACGACAGGCTCAGTGAAGTCGGCAAGCAAGCAGCATTTCGGTCAAACTGGAAGGAATTTAGTAGAGGTAGCCGCACGCGTTAATGTAACGACCGCGCCGGTCCCAGCAATTGTCGGCGAGATTGACTGCGGGGAAATTCATCCGCGTCGGGCGGAAAAATTGCTCGCCGCCCGGCAAAAGGCTGTTGCGCAGTTCGCGCAACCGTTCGACCGTGAAAATCGTGAAACCGCCACGCGGTGCGAAAATCGCCTTTTTGGCGATGCGCGATGCGGTTTGGCAGAATCCGTACTGGCTGCTGACAGTCGAGAACCCGCTATAGGTTTTCGTCCCGTATTTATCGAGCGCGCCTTGCGCCGCTTTCGGCGCTTTGTTTGTTCGCACGAAGTATTTGCGGAGCGTGTCATAAGCGGCGGCCAGTTCGACCGCGTGATTGATATAGACCCCGTCATAGCCGTCCGAGGCCAGCAGGGTCGCGTCGAATTTGCACTGTAACTTGGCGACGTTGAGGCCTGCGCGCATCTGCCACGCCCAGTTGGCGCGTTCCTCGGCAATGGTGGCACCGGGCAGCAATACGCCCATTGCGAGCTCTCCGGGCATCAGGGCAGGCCCAGCGACTGGCGGCGATTGCCAGAAAATTTGGGCCGCAGCGGGTATCGGCAACAGCGCTGCCGATGCGGCAATCAACAGAGGCAGCAGTGTCGGCAAACGCATTAAAAACCCTCTCGTCCGTCTCGCGCCATTCTTTAGGCAGCATTGGCTAGCGACGAAACCCTTTGCGGACAAACGCGATTGCCCTGCGATGAACAGCGCATTTTCTGCAGCGGACAAAAGAAAAGGACCGCCCGGTTGCCCGGACGGCCCTTTTCAAAACAATCGCTCGAAAGCGCGAAATTACATCGCGTTCGTGGCGTTCTCGGTTGCGCTGACGGCATTGTCGACGGCAACGGCAGCATTATCAACTGCATTGCCCATTGCGCCATCGGCGTTGGTCATCGTGTCGTTGGCCGTGCCTTCGACAACGTTCATGGCATTCATGTCGGTTGCGTTGACTTCAACGGTGTTGGTCGACTCGGTCTTTCTGCACGCGGCAACAGCGAACGCTGCAGCGGCGATCATCGAAACAGTAGCAATCTTGCGCATTTATATGCTCCCTAGAAAATGGCGAACTTGGATGGCTTTTGCCCTAATACCCAAGTTGCAGTGGGCTTTAGCTTTTCTTTAGGGGGCGCTCAAGCGAATTGTGTCAATTTTCCGGCAAGGATTCAAAATCTCCAGAAAATCCCCAAATTCTGCCGATAATGCGGCGTCAAAATCGGCCATTTGGGCGCTCGACCCAAGGTTTTGGAGGCTCGTGACCCCAAATTCGGGCAAGCCGCACGGAACGATTCCACTGAAATGCGACAAATCAGGGGCAACATTGACCGAGAATCCATGCAGTGAAACCCAGCGTCGTACACGGATTCCGATCGCACCAATTTTCGCTTCCTGCCCGCCATCGTCGGTCCAGATGCCGATCCGACCCGGTGCCCGCCACGCTTCAACCCCGACCCGCGCGAGTGCCGCGATGACCCAGCCCTCTACGGCGTGGACGAAACATCGTACATCGCGGCCGCGCTTGCCGACGTCGAGGATTAGGTAACCGACCCGCTGGCCGGGGCCGTGATAGGTATAGCGTCCGCCCCGCCCTGCCGCGAACACCGGAAATCGCGGACCAAGCAACTCGGCGGGGTCGGCGCTCGTACCGGAGGTGTAGAGCGGTGGATGCTCGACGAGCCAGACCGCTTCACGCGCCTCGCTAGCCGCCACTGCCGTCGCACGCGCCTCCATCCACGCCAGTGCTTCTGGATAAGGCACCGGCGCATCAGCAATGATCCAGTCTATGTCATCTGTCATCGTCACTTGTGCGCCTTGCACCGATTGCCTAGCGCCGGTCAAAGCAGCGATGGAGTGTATGAACCTATGAACTTCTCCTATGACCGTGCCTGGGCCGATGTCGTGACCATGGTGCGTGCCAACTTTGCACTGCTTGCGACGCTGGCAGGCGTATTCCTGTTTCTGCCGGCGTTCGCGCTATGGCTGTTCGCGCCCCTCCCGCAGGCGCCGGGCGGCGGCGACGGCAACGAGGCGGTGCGTATGATTTACCACTATTACATTGGCCATTGGCCTGCGTTCCTTGCGCTTACGCTGGTCTCGTCATTTGGACAGGCTGCAATTCTCGCACTTCTGCTCGACCGCAACCACCCAACCGTTGGTGAAGCACTGACCGTCGCCGGCCGGATATTGCCGGGATATTTTCTGGTGGGGATGCTGACCAATCTGGCCATTGCGTTCGGGTTTATGCTGCTCATCGTGCCGGGGCTGTTTCTGGTCGGGCGTCTTGCTGTTGCTGGCCCCACAATGATCGGCGAACGTATCGGCAATCCCGTTACCGCAATCCAGCGCAGCTGGGCCTACACGACTGGACTGGGCTGGCGAATTGCCGGGTTGGTCCTGTTGGTCGGGATCGTCGGCTGGATAGCGCTTTCGGCAGCAAGTTCGGTGATTGGTGTTGTCGGTGGCTTGCTGTTGCCCGACGGTGCAAAGATCTTGGCCGCAGCGACGGCAGATGCACTTGGTGGGGCGGGGCTGGCCCTGTTGCTCGTACTGTTGTCAGCGGCGGTTTACCGCCAATTGCGTGGCGGATCGGCACCATTGCAGGATGTGTTTAGCTAAGTTTCCAGCAACGGCACCTGCGGCGCGGCGTCGCGTGGCAAATGGCCGCTCAGACGGGGGTCGGGAAAGGTTTCGATCTCTCGTTTGAACGGTACAAACCCTTGCGCGCGGTAAAAACCGATCGCGGAGGGGTGGTCGAGCGTGCAGGTATGTACCCAGACCCGTCTAACATCCTTGCGCCATGCCCGCGCCAGTGTTTCGGCCATCAGCCAGCGCCCGTGTCCGCTACTGTTTAGTTCGGGTGCCAGTCCGAAATAGGCGATCTCGCAGTTCGGCAGGTCACTGAAATCCAGTTCCAGCATCCCGACTTCGTTTCCGTGCGGATCGGTGACTGCGAAAACCGCAACTGCCGGATTTCCAAGGATCGCGACAAGTTCTTTATCAGGCATGACGGCACGCGAAAACCACAACCACGGCGTGCCGACGCGCGCGAATAACGCCCGATATTTCACCAAATCAGGGTCCGGCCAGTGCATCAAGCGGAGTGGGCCCGGCGATAGCGGCTGCGGCTGTAGCTGTGGTCGCTCGACCATCTCCAGATGCGTGACGATGGCTGCACATTGCCCGTCGGGAACCGCAGTCAGACCCAAAGGATCAACTCCAGACAGCGCGCGGGGGCAGGCTCATCAATATCGCGTCGATGTTGCCACCCGTCTTCAACCCGAATGACGTTCCGCGATCATAGACGAGGTTGAATTCGGCATAACGCCCGCGCCATTCGAGCAGGGCCTGTTCCTCGGCCTCGGTAAACGGCATGTCCATGCGTCGCCGGACGATGATGGGATAGGAATCGAGGAACGCCTCGCCAAGCGCCTTGGTCAGCACGAAATTGGCGTGGAAGTCGGTTTCCATATGATCGTAAAAAATTCCGCCGACGCCGCGGTGGACCTTGCGGTGCGGCAACCAGAAATAATCATCGGCCCATTGCTTGAAGCGGGGATAGTCGCCCGTCGGGCTGGCGGCACAGGCGCGCGCCATTGCGGCGTGGAAATCGGCGGTGTCCTGTGCCTCGGGCAGGGCAGGGTTGAGATCCGCCCCGCCACCGAACCAGCGTTTTGTCGTTACTAGAAAACGGCAGTTCATGTGAACGGCGGGCACATGCGGGTTGAACATATGCGCGACGAGGCTGATCCCGGTCGCAAAAAATGCCGGATTTTCGCCTGCGCCGTGGATCGACGCAGCAAATTCGGGAGCAAATGCCCCACCGACGGTCGAGACGTTGACGCCGACCTTTTCAAAAACCTTGCCCTTCATTACGCCGCGTATGCCGCCACCACCGGCACCTGTCGGGTCATCGTCGCGGTTCCAGCCGGTGTAGTCGAACGCCGCATCGCTGCCCGCGTCGCGCTCGATACTTTCGAACGACGCGCAGATGCGGTCACGCAGCGATTCGAACCATGTCCGTGCTTGCTGCTGTTCGGCATCGAGTTCGATCATGCCGGCAATTCCCCCGTCTGTCTGAGTGCTTCGGTTAAGGCGATTGCCGCAGCGACTGCAAGGTTCAGCGAACGCACCGTGCGCGTAATGGGAATGCGGATCGATGCGTCGCACGCGGCGGCAACCTCTGTCGGCACGCCTGAACTCTCGCTGCCGAGCAAAAGCGTGTCGCCGCTTTCAAATTTGAAATCGTGCAGGCGATGGTCGGCTTTGGTCGTCAGGAGAATCAGGCGGGCAGGGGCGGTGGCCCTGAACGCCGCCCAGTCAACATGGCGCACAACCGGCACATGCGCCGCATAATCCATGCCCGCACGGCGCATTTTCGAATCCGAGAACACGAATCCGCACGGTTCGATCACATCGACCGCCACCCCATAACACGCGGCAAGGCGAAGGACGGCCCCCATGTTTCCGGCAATTTCGGGCTGATAACAGGCGAGACGCATTGGCAAAGACGTAGGGGCAGGGCCAAACTGTCACAAGCCCGACATTTTCGCATTTGCATGGCGCGAGCGAAACGCTATCAGCGCGCCGACAAGCGTCGTCACGCAGGCTATCCTGCTTTCGCGTTCGGCCAACTTGGGGATATATCTATATGGCCGGACAGGCTGTTTCAGAATCCGACGCAGTTCTCGCGGCAGAGCCCGAACTTCGTCGTCGTGATGTCATCAATATCGCTGCTGTCGCTTTTGCCGGAGTCGGAATTGTCCCGATTCTGGGCGTGGCCGTTAACCAGATGAACCCGTCTGCCGACGTGCTTGCGCAAGCAACGACCGAAGTTGATATCTCGAAGATCGAGGCGGGGCAGTCGATCAAGACGGTCTGGCAGAAACAGCCACTGTTTGTTCGACACCTGACGCCCGCTGAAATTGCGGCGGCAAATGCCGTTCCTGTCGATACCCTGCGCGACCCGCAGACATTGGCGGAGCGGACGAAGGCCGGTAAGGAGCAATGGCTGATCACGCTCGGTGTCTGCACCCACCTCGGCTGTGTGCCGCTGGGCGCAGGTGAGGGTGAAGTGAAAGGCGAGTTCGGCGGCTATTTCTGTCCGTGCCACGGTTCGTATTACGATACCGCTGCTCGCATCCGAAAAGGGCCGGCACCAAAGAACCTGTTAGTCCCCGACTATGTTTTCCGTTCGGAGACGATGGTCGAAGTCGGAGCAAAGGCATGAGCTTTCCCTGGGCCCAGCATTATGCGCCAAAGAACTCCTTCATGCGCTACCTCGACGAAAAGCTGCCGTTGCCGCGCTTCGTCTATAACGCCGTCGGTGGCGGCTATCCCGTCCCGCGCAACCTCAATTATTTCTGGAATTTCGGTGCCCTCGCGGGCCTCGCGCTCGTTGTCCAGATTGTGACCGGGATCGTGCTGGCGATGCATTACCGCGCCGACGCGGCGATTGCGTTTGATTCGGTCGAACACATCATGCGCGACGTCAACGGCGGCTGGTTCTTCCGTTATCTGCACGCCAACGGCGCGTCGATGTTCCTCGCGGTCATCTATGTGCACATGGCGCGCGGGCTCTACTACGGGTCGTACAAGCCACCGCGCGAAGTCGTATGGCTGCTTGGTGTCGTCATCTTCCTGTTGATGATGGCCACTGCGTTCATGGGCTATGTCCTTCCTTGGGGACAGATGAGCTTCTGGGGCGCGCAGGTCATTACCGGCTTCTTCTCGGCCCTTCCGCTGGTCGGGGACACGATCCGTGTCTGGCTTCTGGGCGGGTCCGCGCCAGACAATGCCGCGCTCAACCGGTTTTTCTCGCTGCATTATCTGCTGCCGTTCGTAATCGCGGGCGTCATCATCCTGCATATCTGGGCGTTGCACATTCCGGGTTCGTCGAACCCCACGGGCGTGAGCGTTAAGAGCGAGGAGGATACGCTCCCGTTCCATCCTTATTATACGGCGAAGGACGGTTTCGGGGCCGGTGTATTCCTTATCGTGCTGTCGTCGCTGGTGTTCTTTGCCCCGAACCTGCTGGGGCATCCGGACAACTATATCGCGGCCAACCCGCTCTCAACCCCGGCGCATATCGTTCCCGAATGGTATTTCCTGCCCTTCTACGCGATCCTGAAGAGCTTCACCTCGGACTTCCTGTTCATTGACGCCAAGCTGTGGGGCGTGCTCGCGATGTTCGGGTCGATCCTGCTGCTGTTCTTTCTGCCGTGGCTCGACTCATCGCCCGTGCGCTCGGCCAATTATCGGCCGACCTACCGAAAGTTCCTGTGGGTGCTGCTGGTTGCCGTCATCGTGCTCGGCTATGTCGGGGGCGCAGAGGCGACACCGGTGAATGTGATGATCGGCCAGGTCGCCACGGCTTATTATTTTTCGCATTTCCTGATCATCCTGCCGCTGGTGTCGATGATCGAACGGCCGCTGCCGCTGCCCAATTCGATCACCGAAAGTGTGCTGGGCAAATACGGTGCCGTCAGCACCGCGGGCGGAGCGGGCACTGCGCCGACGCTCCAGCCCGCCGAATAGGGGTTACACATGGTTCGTCCGCTCGGAATGCTGGCCGGTGCCGGCTTTGTCCTCGCCCTTATCTGGTCGCTGGCATGGAATGTCGTCGCCTATATACAGGAACCCCCGGTTGCGACTGTGGAGCATGAGTTCTACCTGCACCCCAAGAAGAACATCTCGTTCTCTTTCGAAGGCGTCGGCGGTAAATATGACAACCGCCAGCTCCAGCGCGGTTTTCAGGTTTACAAGGAAGTCTGCTCGGCTTGCCATTCGCTGAAACAGGTTGCGTTCCGCGATCTTGAGGAAATCGGCTTCAACAAGCCCGAGGTCAAAGCAATTGCCAAAACTTGGGCCATCGAAGTGCCGTCGATCAATCCCGACACGGGTGAGCCGACGACACGCAAGGCGATGCCGTCGGACAAATTCCCGTCGCCTTACGCCAACGACGTTGCCGGCCGCGCGGCCAACAACAATGCGCTGCCGCCGGACCTGTCGCTGATGACCAAGGCGCGGCATGACGGATCGCATTATGTGTATTCGCTGTTGACCGGGTATCAGGCCCAGCCTGCCAAGTTGCTCAAGGAGTTCCCCGACGCCAAGACGCCTGACGGGCTGCACTACAACCCGTATTTCCCCAATCTCAATCTGGCGATGGCCGCGCCGCTGACTGACGGGTCAGTGACCTATACCGACGGAACACCGTCGTCGCTGAAGCAGAATGCAAAGGATGTCGCGGCGTTCCTGACATGGACCGCAGAACCCAATCTTTCGTCGCGCCATGCAGTCGGTTGGGCGGCGCTTGCCTATCTGCTTGTGCTCACGGGACTGGCCTATCTCGCCTATCGCAACATCTGGGCGGACAAGAAGCCAAAGAAGCCTGCCAAGGCGTGATACGCCCCGCGAGCAAAGGCAAATGATGACAAGGGACGAGCTGAAATCACTCGTCCGGACGATCCCCGACTTTCCGAAGCCGGGGATCCAGTTCCGCGACATCTCGACCTTGCTGGCGGACGGCGCAGGCTTTGCAGCGGCGATCGTGGCGATGACCGATATTGCCCGCCCGCTGACACCCGACCGCATCATTGCGATCGACGCGAGGGGTTTCCTGTTCGGTGCGCCGGTTGCGGTCGCTCTGGGGGCAGGGATTATCCCGGCACGCAAACAGGGCAAGCTGCCCGGCGCGACGCTCGGCGTCGATTATGACCTCGAATACGGGACCGACCGGCTCGAACTGCACGTCGGCGCGGTTCTGCCTGGCCACCGTGCATTGATCGTCGATGATCTGATTGCGACGGGCGGCACCGCGATGGCGTGCGTCAAGCTGCTCCGCGAAGCCGGGGCCGAGGTCGTCGGCGCGGTGTTCGCGATTGATCTGCCCGATCTGGGTGGCGCGGATCGCCTGCGCGCCGAGGGCGTGCCGGTCGAGAGTTTAATGGCGTTCGGCGGGCATTGAGGCCCCGTCACCCTGAACTCGTTTCAGGGTCCACCCATCCACACGCACGATGGCACCGGCGGAAGGGTGGATGCTGAAACGAGTTCAGCGTGACGTGCAACTGCTTTAGACGTTGAACCGGAACAGCAGGACATCGCCGTCGGCAACAATATATTCTTTGCCTTCCGACCGCAGCTTGCCCGCCTCGCGCGCGCCGTTTTCGCCGTTGCACGCGACATAGTCT
>JANNCK010000171.1:0-5094 GCA_031386545.1 Sphingomonadales bacterium | reverse complement strand
TTTTTCAGGTTACAGACTGTCCGATTACAGAAAGGCATGTTTCATCATGGGTATCTTCTCCCGCACCCGCGACATCGTCGCCGCTAACTTCACCGACTTGCTCGACAAGGCGGAAGACCCGGCGAAGATGATCCGCATGATCATCATCGAAATGGAGGAGACTCTGGTCGAGGTCCGCGCGACTGCCGCACGCACCATTGCCGACCAGAAGGAAATGCGCCGCCATATCGGCAAGCTCGGCACGCTGGAAACCAGCTGGGAAGAAAAGGCCGAACTCGCGTTGTCCAAGGGCCGCGAAGACCTTGCCAAGGCCGCGCTCGTCGAACGGCAGAAGGCGACCGACATGAGCGACCGTATGCAGGTCGAAATCGTGGTGCTCGACGATGCGTTGCGCGCTTCGGAAGCCGACATCGCCAAGCTCCAGTCGAAGCTCCGCGATGCCCGCGCCCGCCAGTCGGCCATCGCGACGCGCATGGAAACGGCACACCAGAGCATTCGCGTCCGTGAAGCCTATTCGGGCGAGCGGGTGCAGGACGCCTTCTCGCGGTTCGACGTGCTCGAAAAGCGTGCGGACCTTGCCGAGGGCCGCGCCGAAGCACTGGCAATGGGCGCGATCAAGACGCTCGAAGAGGAAATCGAAGAGCTTAAGTCTTCTGAAAAGGTCGATGCGGCGCTTGAGGCGCTGAAGGCCAAGGCAGCTGGAAAGGGCAAGTAGGATGGACGCTGTTGAAGCCTTGATCCCACTTTCCGCGATTTTGGCGCTGTTCCTCGGGCTGCCGTGGATGGTCTTTCACTACATTACCAAGTGGAAGCAGGCGAAAGTGTTGACCGTCGACGACGAGAATTTGCTCGACGACATGCACGACACCGCCCGCCGCCTGGAAGACCGGGTGATCACGATCGAACGGATTATGACCGCCGAAAACCCCGGCTGGAGAACTGGCGCCTGACGCCGATGCTATCCGCCTTCACGCGCCGGGATTGCCGATAAGGCACCGGCCAGATTGCTCAGAAATGGGAGACATCCAATGACCGCACGTCGCACCTCCTTCTACCTCGACAAACAGAACGCCAAATGGCTCGGCGTCTGCGCCGGCATCTCTGACTACACCGGCGTCGATCGCACCTGGGTTCGCGTTGGCGCCGTCCTGCTGACCGTCATGGGCGGCTTTCCGTGGACGCTGATCGGTTACTGGGTCGCAGCATGGGTCGCCAATCCCAAGCCATTTGGCCTGTATGATGATGCCGACGACGCCAAATTCTGGCAGGGCGTGCGCCAGTCGCCGACGCGGTCGACCCGTGATGTCCGCGCCAAATTCCGTGACATCGACCGCCGCCTGGCCGACGTCGAAACCTATTACACCAGCCGCAATTCGAGCCTCGCCAACGAGATCGACAGCCTGCGCTAAACGGTCGGAACAGGGAGAAAGACAATGAACTTTGGTGGAACGAACTTCGTCCTCGCCATCATCGCGATGAGCACATTGGGATGGATTGTCACAAGCTGGATCCGCGCCAAGCACGGCTATCCGCTCGAAGGCGAATGGGGCGGGAAAGTCACGAAGTCCGACCCGCAAGCCGACCGCAAGATCGAGCTTCTCTCCACGGAGAACGAGCGGCTGACCGGCCAGATTGACCGCCTGCAGGAACGGCTCGCCGTTCTCGAACGGATCGCCACCGACAAGCCAGCACGGCTTTCCGACGAAATCGACAGCCTGCGCTGAACGCTGCAACAGGGAGTAAGTTAAATGGCCGAAACAATCATTCTGCCCTGGGTGCCGCTGTTCGCAGTGCTTGCCCTCAGTACCGGGTTATTTGGTGTCATCGGATGGATATACACCACCCGTCTCCGCATCCAGAACGGATACCCGTTGGAAAACAGCTGGGGCAAGGCGATTTACCCCAAGGTCGATCAGGAAGCGCAGGAGCGGATCAAACTGCTCAGCCAGGAAAACGCGCAGCTGCGCGCCGAACTTGGTTCGATCAAGGACCGCCTCGCCAATGTCGAGCGCATCGTCACCGACGAAGCACATGGACTGAACCGCGAAATCGAGCAGCTCCGCTCGAAGCCCGCCAACTAAGGACGACCACCGTGAACGACATTGCCAGCTGGATTTGGGTTTTGATCCCTCTTGCCGCCATCGGGATTGCCCCGTTCAAAATGTGGCTCCGTGTTAAGGAGCGCCAGCTTGAACAGCAATCGACCATGACCGCCGAAAAAACCGCGCAATATGCGGCGCACACCGAACGGCTCGAAGCGCGGATGCGTGTTCTCGAACGGATCATCACCGACAAGGGTGTTGATCTCGCCGACGAGATAGACGCGCTGCGCGACGCACCGCTCAACTAAACCTAATTTTCAGTGGGGAGTGCATTCGATGAATCCGTTTGAAATGGTCGTGGTTATCGTGGCGATTGTCGCGGTCGCGGGGGTGGTAAAGGCACGTTACGGCGTGACCAAGGACCGCCACGGCAATGAAGTCATTCACCGGCCCGACCCCGAAGCAGGGCGGCTGAAGCAAGAAATCGTCCAGCTGAAGGAGCGCATTGCGGTCCTCGAACGGCTGGCCACCGATGACAATGGCGCACGCCTGCTCGATCGCGAGATCGAGAAGCTGCGGTGATAGGAGCGATGACCATGGACAGTCTGATGCTGTATTTCGGGATGGGGATGACCGCGCTGGCGGCCAGCACCGTGCTCGGTGTGATCGGCCTCAAGGGCTTCACCGCGTGGATCGACCTCAAGCGCACGGAAATCGGCGCTAGGGCTGATGGGACAATGCCGGTCGCGACGCCGACTATCGGCCAGCGGATTGATGTTGCCGACCTCAAAGAACGTGTCCGACGGTTGGAAGCGATTGCCGCTGGGGTGGATATTTAGGGTCGAAGCCCCTTTCCTCTCCTTTCGCGGTCCACTAGCGCGTTGCAATGCCCTCCCCCCTTTCCTGTATTCATGAGGAATATGAATTCCTCGACGCCGACGACCGTTATCGCCTGTTGATCGATCTGGGCCGTGATCTGGAACCGATGCCGCAAGCCCTGAAAACCGATGCGACTTTGGTGCGGGGCTGTTCCGCCAGTGTCTGGGTTTATCCGACGACGGCCAAGCGCGACGACGGCGACACATTGCATTTTCTCGCCGATTCAAATGCCGCGATCACCAAGGGGATTATCGCGCTGGTCCTGACCACAGTACAGGATCGCACCCCCGCGCAGGTCGCGGCAACTGACATCGCCGTCGAACTCGCGCCCTTCGACCTCAGCCGCCAGCTCAGTTCGAACCGAACGCAGGGCATCCCCAATATGATTGCGCTGATCCGGTCGACCGCCGAGCGGTATCTGGTATAGTCGGACGATATGGGCACAACCCTCATCCTGCTGATCGCTGCCCAGTTGAGCGTGGCGGGCAAGCCGCTCAAGCCCTCTGATTTCCTTGACGGGCGCGCGATAGCGGGCGGCACGGGAACGCCGGTGGTGATGTTGACGCTGACATCGGCAGCAACGACGCGGATCAAACGCCTTGGTCCCAAGGCTGTTGTACTGCTCGATGGCAAACCGGCACCGGCACGGCTTACGGACAATATTATCGAGCTCGACGGGCAAAAGACCTTTGACGCGGCGGCCAAGCTTGCCCGCGCGATTTCGGGGAAACCGCCGCTACCTGACAGTTTAGAGGAATAGCGCCGCGACCTCGTCGGGCGGCGTACCGTTGTTGACGATGATCCATTGCTGCGGGCGGCGCGAATCGTGGAGCACGACCGCATCCTTGGGACACACGCCAAGGCAGCGGGTTTTCACCAGCTTGATCCGCTGCGGTTTGAGCGCACGTTTCAGCGGCTTGGTCAGCTTGTCCTTGGCGTGCGTGCGCTTAAAGCATTTCGCGCACGCCATCACGATGGCGGTCGGCTTGGCCTTGCTCAGCCGGATCATGTTGCCGTGCGGACAGCTTCGCGGCGTTCTTCAGCGGTACGGAGGACATCCCAGGCCGCCTGAATTTCACGGAATTGTTGCGCGGCACCCGGGTCGTTGGGTTTGAGATCGGGGTGGTTGGCCTTGGCCAGCCCGCGCCACGCCAGCCGGATGTCTTCGAGGCTGGCATCGTTTGCGACACCGAGCACGTCGAGCGCGCGCATCTCGTCGCCGCTGCGGGTGCCGTCACCGGGGCCGGCCCATTGCTGGTAGGCACTGGTTCGCCAGCCGCCTGCTTCGGCTTGCTCTTGCGCCTCGCGTGCGGCGGCCTCTTCGGGGGTAAGGCCCTGAAAATAATCCCAGTTACGGTTATATTCGCCCGCGTGGGTCTCGCAGAAATACCAGCGGTCGGGGCTATTCGGCGCCTTGGGCGCAGGCTTGTCGCCCTTCGCGTCGCATCCGTAGCGGTCGCACAAGCGCACCGTAGTCGCCGCCGTCTCCGACCCATATTCCCGCCAGCGCGGAAAACCCCAATCGAGCGAACGTGTTGTGCGGCGCGGCATAAGGGGTGCATCTAGGGGGTGACTGCCGCAAGTGCCAGTCATGAAAATGCGCCAGAGGGTCTGTAAGCCGGGTTCTGTCCACGTCTTTCGACGCTGTGCGACCATTCCTCTAGGGCTGCCGTTGCCGACAGCCTCAAGCAATCAACCCGGACGACGGAACCGAGCAGGTCCATATGCCGTCCCTATTCGATCTTGCTCCCGGTGGGGTTTGCCCTGCCAGCCTTGTTGCCAAGGCCGCGGTGCGCTTTTACCGCACCGTTTCGCCCGTGCCGCGCCGAAGTGCGGCGGTTTGTTTTCTGTGGCACTATCCCTTGCCCCGGCTTGCACCGCGACCGCCGGGCGTTACCCGGCACCGTTACTCTGTGGAGCCCGGACTTTCCTCGCGCGGCAAGCCGCCCGCGGTCGCCCGACCCTCTGGCACAAGCACGTCTTACTAGTCGCCCTGCGGTTTGGGAAGCAGCAGTGCGAGGAGGATCGCGCGGCACTCGCCGTCGATCTCGCCGTCCATCAGTTCGGGCCGGAAGCGGCGCTGGAAAGCGACCACTGCCGCGAGCCGATCCGTCACGTCATAGCCAAAGCGTTCGAGCGCGAGCAGGAAGCCGCCTTCGGTCCAGTTCGGGTC
>JANNCK010000148.1:0-6192 GCA_031386545.1 Sphingomonadales bacterium | reverse complement strand
TTCACATGCTCAACCTTGGTTGGCCGGCATCGACTTCAAATGGGCAATCGCCTCGGCCACCGGGATCACGTCGCAATACTTCAACGCCATGTCGTAGAGATTGGCGAAGTGCGGGCTCTCATGCTTGTCGGCCGTGGTTTCCTCGGGCACGATGGCGCGATAGCTGCGTTGCAGGCCGTCCACCGCGGTAGCACGCACACAGCCCGAGGTCGAGCCGCCGGTGACGATGATGGTGTCGATCTTGTGGAAGTTGAAAATCGAGCCGAGATTGGTCTCGAAGAAGGCCGAAGCCATGCGTTTGTTGATGATGATGTCGCGTTTGCGGTCAATCACCAGCCGGTCATCGAACTCGCTACGCCGTGAGCCGACCTTGATGTTTTGCAGAGAATCGGGCGTGTCGGTGCGCGTGCCCCATACACCCGCGGAGCCGCCATCATCGGCATAGCCGACGCGCGACCAGATCACCGGCATTCCTTTATCGCGGGCAAGACGGCTGATCGTGTTGACGTATTCAATCTGGCGCGGATCGGTTTCATAGGCGGTTTTGAAGCTATGAATGTCGGTATAGGCGCGCTGGAAATCGACATTGATGATGGCGAGTTTCGTGCCGAAGCCGAATTTGGCGCGGGCAGGGTTTGCCATAACATCGTCGAAAATCTGGCGCGCAGTGCGGCCATCGGTAACCATACGGGAGCCAACAATCGTCATGGCCATATCATGCAAGAGCGATTAGGGCTTGTCGAGACGAATTTGTCCGGACAAATTAGCTGAATGATTACGCGGCACTTCATTGATATAGGCCAAGGGCGGGGAACGCGCCGTGTACACTATCGCAAATGCGGCAGCGGTCCCGCCTTGCTAATGGTGCATCAGTCGCCGCGGTCGTCGAAGGAGTACGAGGCGCTGATGCATGACTGGGGCTCTCGCTTCACCTGTATTGCGCCTGATTCGCCGGGGTACGGACAGTCCGAACCATTGGCAGGCAAACCGGACATCAACGCTTTTGCCGACGCCAATATCGCGCTGCTCGACGCGCTGGGCTTGCCCAAAGTCCATGCCTATGGTTTTCACTCGGGTGGCATTATTCTTGTCACGGCGCTCAAGCGTAACCCCGAACGCTTCAATTGCCTTGCCGTCGGCGGCTATGCGATTTGGACTCCCGACGAGATGCGCATTTTCGGCGAGAGCTATTTGCCGCCATTTATCCCGCAACCCTATGGCGAGCACCTCGTCTGGCTGTGGGCTCGCATCCTCGAACAGACCTGGGTGTTCCCGTGGTTCGACGTCCGGAATGAAGCACGGCTCCCTTTCCCGACTGACGACCCGGCAATGATCCATCCTGTGGTGATGGAAATGCTTGAGTCAGGCGATGCCTATCGAGCGGGCTATGGGGCGGTGCTGAACGCCCAGCGTGATATTCCGCCGGTCGATGCGGTGACACCGCCGGTGATGATTTCGGCGTATCATGGCGATCCGTTGCAAGCGCATATTGATCGGTTAGGCCCGATGCCAAAGGGGTGGTCAGCAGCGAAGGTTGCGACACAGGCGGCGCATCAGAATGCGAGTTTGGCGTTTCTGCTCGAAAGCAAGAGTGCGGCGGTCAGCGCGCTGCCCGAGGCTGGCGACGAGGGGTTCGTCCACATATTGACCGATGCCTTTGACGGCTTGGTCCATTGGCAAGGGGCCGATGTCGATCCACCGGGACATGGTTTGTCGGACGATTGGAAAGCGTCCGCACCGCTCGACTGGACGAGCTGGCAGTCAGTGTTCGACGCTTTCGAGGCGGCAACGGCCAAGACCATCGTCCTGCCCCCCCTGCCGAAGGGCGACCCTGACCGCCTTTATCCCGATCTGAGTCCTGACCGGTTCGGGGCGTATCTAATCCGCGCGTGGAATATCGCGCGTGCCGCCGCGCTGTTCGATCCGTGGTATGAGGTCAGCGCGGCGACCGCGCTGCCCATCGATCCGGCGCGCCTCTCCCCTGACGCGCTCGCCATTGATATGCGCAGCCGGCTGCGTGCGACGGCGGCCAAAGCTCTGCATATTGCTCGATTGGAAAAGGGAGATTGCTGATGGGAATCCGCGAAGACATGCCGCTGTTGGCCAAGCATGAGGGCGTGTGGGACGGGGTCTATACCTATTTCAACGCCGACAATGTGAAGATCGACGAGCATCGCAGCCGGTTGTTCTGCCGGTTTCCCGAAGGCGGGCCGTCGCCCTATCACCAGACGAATTATTACAGCTGGGACGACGGACGCACCGACATTCGCGATTTCCCCGCCGAATATCGCGACAAGCGGGTGTGGTGGGATAACGAGCTTATCAAAGGGTGGGCAGCCGAGGTCGGACTCGATGAATTCAGCCGCACCGTAATGTTGTATTGGGAACGGACGGGTGACCCGACGCTGTACCTTTACGAGATGATCCAGCTTGCCGATACCGGCGTGGATCGTTGCCGGACGTGGCACTGGATCAGGAATGGCAAACTGGAAACACGCACTGCGATTCAGGAAAAACTGGTGACTAAGGATTGGCGAAGCCTGGAGGGACAAACTGGCTAGGACGCTCTTTCAAAAGATATGGGACGCGCATGTCGTGGCCGATTTGGGCGCGGGAAACGCGCTGATCGCCATTGATCGTGTGTTCCTGCACGAACGCACCGGGGCCGCGGCTTTGAAGAGCATGGCGGCCGCGGGACGTTCGGTTCTCGACACCGCGCGTGTGTTTGCGGTGATGGACCATATTGTCGACACGCGACCGGGGCGCGGGGATGCGACCCTGATGCCCGGCGGTGATGCATTCATTACCGAAACGCGGGCGGCGTGCCACGAGGCGGGGATTACGCTGTTCGATGTGAACGACCTCGATCAGGGGATTACGCACGTCATCTCGCCTGAGCTGGGCATTGTTCTGCCGGGGGTGACGCTGGTTGCGCCTGACAGCCATACCTGCACGCAGGGGGCGTTCGGCGCGTTCGCTTGGGGCATCGGGTCGAGCGAGGCCGAGCACGCGATGGCGACGGGGACGTTGCGGATGGCGCAGCCACGGACGATGCGGGTCACCTTCACCGGCGCACTGCGAGGCGGTGTAACGGCCAAGGACATGATCCTGACGTTGCTGGCGCGTTATGGGGCGGGCGGGGGCACTGGTTATGTGGTGGAGTTCGCCGGTGAAGCCGTGACCGCACTCGACATCGAGGCGCGCCAGACGCTGTGCAATATGGCGACCGAATTTGCAGCAGTCAGCGCGATTATCGCGCCTGATGCGGTGACGTTGGCGTATCTGGAGGGGCGTCGCTATGCGCCCGATCCGCTGCCCGACTGGAGCCACCTGGTCAGTGACGAGGGGGCGGCTTTCGATGCAGAAATCGAGATTGTCGCCAGAGCGATCACGCCGATGGTCAGTTGGGGGACGTCGCCCGAACATAGTATCGGGATCGACGACGTGGTGCCGCAGGGGCCAGCGCGTGCGCATGATTATATCGGGCTAGCGGCGGGGCAGGCGATTGCAGGCGTTGAAATCAATGCCGCCTTCATCGGCAGTTGTACGAATGCGCGGCTGTCTGACCTGCGCCGTGCCGCTGCTATTCTCGACGGTCGGCACATCGCGCCGGGGGTGAAGGGGCTCGTCGTGCCGGGATCGCGCGCAGTGAAGCGCGCGGCGGAAGCCGAAGGGCTGGACCGCATTTTCACCGCCGCCGGGTTCGAGTGGCGCGACAGCGGGTGTTCGCTGTGTTTCTATGCCGGCGGCGAGGGGTTTGCTGCGGGATCGCGGGTCATTTCCTCGACCAACCGCAATTTCGAGGGGCGACAGGGGCCGGGAATACGGACGCATATCGCGTCACCGGAGACCGTGGCGGCAAGCGCGATTGCGGGGGCGATTGCACGGGCATGACCCCCTTCACCACCCTCACTTCCGTGGTCGCGCCGCTCATCCGCGACAATATCGATACCGACGCGATTATCCCGTCGCGCGAGATGACGAGCACCGGACGGACCGGCCTCGCCGATGGCCTGTTCGCGCCGTGGAGATATGGCGCGGGACGCACTCCCGAGCCCGGTTTTGTCCTCAACCAGCCAGAGTTTGCCAGCGCCCAAATCCTTGCCAGTGGCGCGAATTTCGGGTGTGGGTCGAGCCGCGAACATGCGGTGTGGGCGCTGGTGGAATCGGGCATCCGCGCGGTGATTGCAGAGAGCTTCGCGCCGATATTCCTCAACAATTGTATCCGCAACGGGATGTTGCCGATCGTACTGCCGAAGGATGCGATTGCGGAGATTGCGGGGCGTGAGGTGATGATCGACCTACCCGCGCAGACGGTGGCGGGGCAGTGGTTTGACATCGATGCCGAAGCGAAGGCGATGCTGGTCGAAGGACTCGACGCTATCGACCTGACATTGAAGCACGCCGATGCGATAGCGTCCTTCCAGTTGCGCGACCGCGCGGCGCGGCCATGGGTGTATCTATGATCCTGATTTCCGAAGTCGGCCCGCGCGATGGCTTGCAAAGCATTGACCGCGTCATGCTGACTGAAGCCAAAAAGGCGTGGATTGCCGCCGAGGCTGCCACAGGGGTACGCGAGATCGAGGTGGGGAGTTTCGTGCCCGCATCGCTGCTGCCGCAAATGGCGGACACGGCGGAGGTGGTCGCGTTCGCGCGGACAATCGCGGGCCTCAACGTCGTCGCGCTGGTGCCGAACGCCAAGGGGGCCGCGCGCGCCGTCGCGGCGGGGGTTCACGGCATGTCGATCCCGTTCTCGATGTCGGAAACCCACAGCCTCAAAAACGTCCGCAAGTCGCATATCGAGATGATCGAGGAAGTCCGCGCGGTGGTGCGGATCGCCGATACCGCGGGCGTGCATTTCGCGGTGAGCCTGTCGACGGCGTTCGGCTGCACGATAGAGGGGCCGGTCAGCGAGGTGCAAATCGTGCGGCTTGCGGCAGCGTGCGCCGAGGCGGGCGTGACCGAGTTCAGCCTGTCGGACACTACCGGCTATGCCAACCCCGCGCAGGTGCGGCGGCTGGTCAGGGCGGTGCGCGGTGCGGTGGGCGAGGGGCTGACGACGCTGCACCTACATAATACACGCGGGTTGGGGCTGGCGAATGTGCTTGCGGGGCTGGACGAGGGGATCACAACGTTTGATGCGTCGCTGGGCGGGCTGGGCGGGTGCCCGTTCGCGCCGGGGGCATCGGGCAACATCGTGACCGAGGATCTGGTGTTCATGCTGCAGGCAATGGGGGTCGAGACTGGCATCGACCTGCCCGCGCTGCTCAAGGTGCGCGGGATCGTGGCGGCGGCCTTGCCGGGCGAACCACTCTACGGGTTCACGCCCGATGCCGGATTGCCATTGGGGTTCATAGTGCCCGCTTAGAAACTCATTCTTCCTGCCTTCCTGAGCTTCCTGTGAAAACATCGCAGTCTGTCACAGGAAGCTCAGGAAGGCAGGAAGGAGAACGGAATTGTCTGCGACGCCTTTGCTCGGCCTCAAGGTCGTCGAATTTACCCATATGGTCATGGGGCCTGCGGTCGGCCACATTTTGGCGTCGTTGGGTGCCGAAGTCGTGCGCGTCGAGCCCATCGGGGGCGACCAGACGCGGCGGTTGCTGGGGTCAGGTGCGGGGTATTTCCCGATGTACAACCGCCACAAGGACAGTATCTGCCTCGATCTGAAATCCGAAGACGGCCTGAGGATAGCAAAACAACTCGCCGAACGCGCCGACATATTGATCGAGAATTTCCGGCCCGGGGCGCTCGACCGGCTGGGACTGGGCTATGACGCGCTGAAGGATGCCAACCCGCGCCTGATCTATTGCAGCGAAAAGGGGTTCCTGCCCGGGCCTTACGAGAACCGCACCGCGCTTGACGAGGTTGCGCAGATGATGGGTGGCCTCGCCTATATGACCGGCCCGCCGGGGCGTCCGTTGCGCGCGGGGGCAAGCGTGATCGATGTGACCGGCGGGATGTTCGGCGTGATCGCAATCCTTGCGGCGGTCGAGGAGCGCCACCGGACGGAGCGGGGGCAAAAGGTCAAGTCGTCACTGTTCGAAACGACGGTCTATCTTGTCGGCCAACACATGGCGCAACAGGCAGTGACCGGTCGTGCCGCCGACCCGATGCCCGCGCGGATTTCGGCCTGGGCGATCTATGACGTGTTTGAGACGGCGGATGATAGCCATGTTTTCATCGGTGTCGTTA
>JANNCK010000093.1:0-1779 GCA_031386545.1 Sphingomonadales bacterium | reverse complement strand
GCCTTCAACAGCGTCGGCGCAATCTGGGCACCGCGCTATCGCCAGGCGGCGTTCGGCGCGTTTCTCCTCAAGAGCGAGGACGCGCATCAGGCGCTCGACCTCGCCTATCGCGATGTCCTCTCCGCGTTTGACAATTTCCTCGCCGCGCAGCCCAAGGACCGCCCGATCATCCTCGCCGGACACAGTCAGGGCGCGCTCCACCTGACGCGACTGTTGCGCGAGAAAGTTGCGGGCAAACCCCTCGCAGCTCGTATCGTCGCTGCCTATGTCGTCGGCTGGCCAGTGTCCGTCGACACTGACCTCAAGGCAATGGGCCTGCCCGCCTGCGCCGCAGCCAGCCAGACCGGCTGCATCCTGTCGTGGCAAAGTTTCGCCGAACCTGCCGACACCAAGCTAGTCACCGAGTCCTATGACGCGACCACTGGTTTCGACGGCAGGCCGCGCAAGGGGACGGCAATGCTGTGCACAAACCCGCTAACCGGCGTGCCAAACACAGCGGCGGATGCGAAGGCGAATCTGGGTGCGGTTATTCCCGACGGCGACCTGAAGGATGGCACGCTGCAGGCCGGCACGATCCCGGCCAAGTGCGATGCGCGCGGGTTCCTGCTGATCGGCGCACCGCCCAAAGACATAAAAAGCTATGTTCTGCCGGGCAACAACTATCATGTGTTCGACTATAGCCTGTTCTGGACGAACATCCGCGCCGATGCCGCGCGGCGGCTGGCGGCCTTCGCAAAACCTTGACGCTACCGGCGGGCAGCGCGTAGGGGGCTGCTTCGCTGGCAAGGCCCCTTCGTCTAGCGGTTAGGACGCGGCCCTCTCACGGCTGAAACACGGGTTCGATTCCCGTAGGGGTCACCACCGCCATACGGATACAGCGAATGGGCGGTGAAGTGGCGTAAGCCGCATCCCGCGTTGTTGAGGATGGTATGAAGTACCTCGCATCTTGCCTTGCCCTCGCCTTTCCCGTTGCGGCAGTCGCCGGGGATGGCGATACGATTATCGTCACCGGTCGTGGTCTTGATGCACCCGTCGGAATTGAGGCGTATGACAGCGTCGTTATTAAGCGCGACCGCCTGACTCTGAACGCATCAGGCCGGATCGAGGATGTGCTCGGTGATGTTGCCGGGTTCCAGCAATTCCGCCGGACCGACAGCCGTGCCGCCAATCCGACCAGCCAGGGAGCCACACTCCGTGCACTTGGCGGCAATGCGTCGAGCCGCGCGCTGGTTTTGCTCGACGGGGTGCCACAGGCCGACCCGTTCACTGGCTTCATCCCCTATTCGGCGTTGCGGCCCGAGAGGCTTGCTTCGGCACGGGTGACGCGGGGCGGCGGCGCGGGAGCCTTTGGCGTCGGCGCGGTCGCAGGCACGATAGAACTCGCCAGTGGCGGCCCTGCGGACCTTCCCAGCGCGTCGGCAAGCCTCGCTGGCGGCAGCCGCAATGCCAGCGAGGTTTCGGGCGGTATCGTCCAGCGTCTCGGCGCGGGGTTTGCCAGCATCAACGCGGGTTGGGACCGTGGCGACGGCTATGTCCTGATCCCGGCGGCGCAGCGGGGCACGGCAGACGTGCCCGCAAGCTATGACGCATGGAGCGTTGCCCTGCGCGCTGTTGCCCCGATCACACCGACGCTGGAAGTGCAGGCAAGCGGACTCGTTTTCGACGATCACCGGCTACGCGGGCTGGCCGGGACCGCGTCGCGCAGCCGGGGTGCCGATGCCAGCATCCGGATCGTGGGCAAGGGGCGCTGGGGCTTCGAGGCACTGGCCTATCTTCAGG
>JANNCK010000045.1:0-4511 GCA_031386545.1 Sphingomonadales bacterium | reverse complement strand
GATGAAAATTATCGCGGGCTATGACACCGAATTTAACGGCGAGGCATGGGCGGGCGAGAACATCCGCGTTGGCTATCTGGCGCAGGAGCCGCAGCTTAATCCGAAGAAAAATGTCCGCGAGAATGTGATGGACGGCGTCCGTGATGTTGCCGACATGATGGACCGCTTCAACGCCATCTCGACATTGATGGGTGATCCGCCCGAAGATGCGGATTTCGATGCGTTGCTCGCTGAAATGGGCGACTTGCAGGAAAAGATCGATGCCGTTGACGGGTGGACGCTCGATAACCAGCTCGAGATTGCGATGGAAGCGCTGCGCTGCCCGCCGGGTGATGCGTCAGTTGAGAACCTGTCGGGCGGTGAGCGCCGCCGCGTCGCCCTATGCCGTTTGCTGCTCGAGAAGCCCGAAATCCTGTTGCTCGATGAGCCGACCAACCATCTTGATGCCGAAAGCGTCCAGTGGCTCGAAAAGCATCTGATCGATTATGCGGGCAACGTCATCCTCGTTACCCACGATCGCTATTTCCTCGATAATGTCGTGGGCTGGGTGCTCGAAATCGACCGCGGCAAAGGCATTCCGTTCGAAGGCAATTATTCGGCGTGGCTCGAAGCCAAGGCCAAGCGCATGGATCAGGAAGACCGCGAGGACGAGGGGCGGCAAAAAGCGATCAAGGAAGAGCTTCAGTGGATTCGCCAGTCCCCCAAGGCACGCCAGACCAAGAGCAAGGCGCGTATCCGCGCGTTCGATGAACTGGTCGAAAAGCAGGCGGACCGTCGCCCCGGCGCGGCGCAAATCCTCATCCAGATCCCCGAGCGGCTCGGCGGCAACGTGATCGATGCCGAGGGGCTGACCAAATCCTATGGCGACAAGCTGCTGTTCGAGAATTTGAACTTCACCCTGCCGCCCGGCGGGATCGTCGGCGTGATCGGGCCGAACGGCGCGGGTAAATCGACGCTGTTCAAGCTGATCACCGGCGCTGAAAAGCCGGATACGGGGTCAATCAAGATCGGCACGACGGTCAAGCTCGGTTTCGTCGATCAGTCGCGTGACGACCTCGATCCCAACAAAAATGTCTGGGAAGAAGTGTCGGGCGGCAACGACCGTTTCTATTTCGGCAAGCATGAAGTGAACACGCGCGCCTATGTCGGCGCATTCAACTTCAAGGGCACCGACCAGCAAAAGAAAGTCGGCCAGCTCTCAGGCGGCGAACGCAACCGCGTCCACATGGCGAAGATGCTCGCGGCGGGGGGCAATGTGCTCCTGCTCGACGAACCGACCAACGATCTCGACGTCGAAACACTGCGCGCTTTGGAGGAGGCTTTGGAGTCTTTCGCAGGCTGCGCTGTGGTGATCAGCCATGACCGATTTTTTCTGGACCGTCTGGCGACGCATATCCTGGCGTTCGAGGGAGACTCGCACGTCGAGTGGTTCGAGGGCAATTTCGAAAGCTATGAAGAAGACAAGCGGCGAAGGTTGGGCGATGCGGCGGATCGTCCGACAAGGTTGGCTTATAAGAAGTTGACGCGGTAAGCATTGCGGCATAGTCTCCGTGCAAATTCGCACAGTTTTGTACGGGTGATTTATGGCGCAACTCAATATCTCTGTACCCGACGCCCTGAAGGGCTGGATCGACACGCGTCTCGCGCAGGGGCGGTTTAGCAGCCCCAGCGACTATGTGCGCGATCTCGTCCGCCGCGATCAGGAAAGCGCCAGCGAAACCGCTTGGGTGCAGGCAATGATAGACGAGGGATTGGCTTCCGAAACGCTTGGCCAAGACCCGCGCGATGTGATCGACGGCATTATCGCCGATGGCCGGACGTCGCGTGCTGCGGCTTGATATCAAGGCTGCCGCCCGCGCCGAACTTCGCAATATCTATGATTTCAGCGTCGCTGAATTCGGCACACGCGTTGCCAAATCCTATCTGACCGGCCTTCGGAGCGCCTTCGACCGCATCATCGAATTCCCGCGGATCGGGCCAGTTTATCCCGATGTTTTCCCCGAGGTGCGTGTATTTGCGTATCGCCGTCACCGGATATTCTACCAAATCGATGGCGACATGATCCTGATTGTGAGGATATTGCACAGTCGGCAGGATGCGGGGTCGGTATTTGGGTAAAATCTTTGGTCAGTCTATTCGTTCGGCATGCGGGACGTTGATGCGCTAGTTGCTAGGTCCTGACCCTAAATCCCCAACCCATCCGTCGCCACCGACAACCCCTCAACCGTTGCGGCGTGCAGCACATCGCCAAATGGCACGTCGAGTTGCCCGTCATAACCGCTGCCGTCCGCGCGCGGGTTGGCGTGCATGAGGACGCGATTTTCGTTCACATCGACGACCCAATATTCGGGCACGCCCGCATTTGCATAAAGATCGGCCTTCACGCCAAGATCATTGTCGAGGGTGCTGTCCGACACTTCGATAACCAAAGCGACTGTTTCAACGGGGACAACGCCCGCGCCACGATAGCTGGTCAGTGTGATGTCGGGTTCAGGAAGTGAACCGTTGTTAAGACGCACCGAAACTTCGATGATCGGCTCGAGTGGCGAGTTCAACCCTCGCAAAACTAGCGCAAGCTCTGTTGCGAGGCGAGACTTGGCCCGCGCGTGATTGCTATACTGCGCATTCATGACGACGATTTCCCCCTCGATCAGTTCGCTTTTCGCGTAATCGTCAAACAGGCCTTGGTCGCACAGCGCGAGGAACTGATCGACGGTAAAGCGAAAGGGCGTCGCTGAAGTCGGAGAAATCTGAGCTGGAGCGTTCATGGCCTTAACCTATCACACGGTTTGCATCGCGCAAATATCCTCTGTCCTACAGCGCCCGACTTATGCGACGATATAAATATGCTCCTTCAACCGATCCCCGCAAAACCCCTTCGCTCAAGGCCCAAAACGCCAAAAAATTCTGTAGGGCCGATAGTGAGAACTTCGAGAACTTCGCTCCCGCAAACGGCATTCCCTAATCCGGCAGTTCCCCGTTCAGCCGCAGCGCTTCGCCCGCAAGGTAGAGCGACCCCACGATCAGGATGTTGTCGTCGATGGTCGCCAAGGCTTCGACAAGCGATGCCGCCGCGTTCCCGCCCCAATGCGCCGCCAGCGCCGCCGGATCATGGCTGTCATGATGCGGCACGCCAACAAACGTCAGGCTCAGTGCACGCCCGGCGAGCGGCGCGATGATCCCCTCGGCGTCCTTGTTGGCGAGAATGCCTAGGATCAAGTGACGCGGGTTCGCGGCGAGTTCGGATGCCAGCACGTCGGCCGCCGCCGGATTATGCGCGCCGTCGATCCACACATGCTTCCTTCCGGTCAACGGGCCGGGCAACAGTTTCTGAAGCCGGGCCGGCCACCGTGCGTTAGCAACACCAGCGCGGATCGCATTCTCGTCAATGCCTGCATTCCGCGCCATCTGCGCTGCCAGATTGGCATTCCGCAATTGATGTGCGCCTGCCATTGATGGCCGAAGCGTCTCATCAATCGGCCACTCGCGTCCTTCGAGAAACAGCGGCACGTCGGCTTCCGCCGCTACGGCCTCAATACGTTCCATCGCTTCGGGCAGTTGCGATAGGCAGATTAGCGGCACCCCCGCCTTGGCAATCCCCGCTTTCTCGCCCGCAATCTCGGCGAGTGTTTCTCCCAAAAACGCCTGATGATCGATGCCGACCTGCGCGATCCCGCAGACGAGCGGCATGACCACATTGGTCGCGTCTAATCGCCCACCAAGCCCGACTTCGATCACGCAATAATCCGCAGGCGTCCGGCTGAAAGCGAGCAGCGCCGCCGCAGTTGTCGCTTCAAAGAAACTCGGGCCAATGGCATAGGCTTCGGCGCGGTTGAGGACTTCGGAGAGCAGCGGTGCGAGGTCTTCGTCGTCTATCAATCTGCCCGCCACGCGGATGCGTTCGTTGAAGCGAACCAGATGCGGGCTTGTGTAAACATGGACGGTTTTCCTCGCCGCTTCGAGGATCGAGCGGAGGAAGGCGCAGGTCGAGCCCTTGCCGTTGGTCCCGGCGACATGGAAAATAGGTGGCAGGCGGTCCTGCGGATTGCCGAGCGTCGCCAGCAACGCAACGATCCGCTCCAGCCCAAGAATATCGCGCCCCGGCGAGAGTTGCGCGAACCGGTCAAGCTGCGCCTGAACTTGCGCGTCGTCCGAACGGGCGTGGTCTGCCATCAGAATAGACCGATATTGCTCCCCTCCAGCACTTGCTGGAGGGAAATTAGATTGCTCATGCCGCTTTCCGCTTGTCCACCAGATAACCGATCAGAAGCCCGAGCTTTTCGGGAAGTTTGGCGCGCGGCACGACCATATCGAGCATGCCGTGATCGAGCAGATATTCGGCGCGCTGGAATCCTTCGGGGAGCTTCTCACGGATTGTCGATTCGATGACGCGCTGCCCCGCAAAGCCGATCAGCGCGCCGGGTTCGGCAATCTGGATGTCGCCGAGCATCGCATAGCTCGCCGTGACGCCGCCGGTTGTCGGGTCGGTCATCACGACGATATAGGGGAGG
>JANNCK010000422.1:0-2237 GCA_031386545.1 Sphingomonadales bacterium | reverse complement strand
CATTCCACCTTGGCGCGATGGGCGCGGCGCTCGGCACCGGCATTCAGACCCACAATGTCGCGGCGACGGTGAAACACTATGCACTCAACAGTATCGAGAACACACGCTTCACGGTCGATGTCCGGATCGACGAACGCACCCTGCACGAGGTCTATCTGCCGCATTTCAAAGCGATCCTCGACGCCGGTATCATGACCGTGATGAGTGCGTACAACAAAGCAAACGGCGACTATTGTGGCGAGAACGCGCATCTGCTGACCGATATTTTGCGGGGCGAATGGGGCTTTACCGGCTTTGTCCATTCGGACTGGGTCAAGGGCGTTTACACCGTCGATGGCGCAACCGCAGGCCTCGATGTCGAGAACCCCGAGCCGCTGGTCTGGGGTGACAAGCTGCTTGCCGCTGTCGACGAGGGCCGCGTCACGACCGGCACCATCGACACCGCCTGCCGCCGTATCTTGCGTGTTTGGTACCGGATCAAATCGGCAGATGACCCGCAAAGCTATAACCAGTCGATGGTCGTCAGCGCCGCCCACCGCGCGCTGGCACTGGAAGCGGCGGAGAAATCGGCAGTTCTCCTCAAGAACGACGCAGTGCTACCGTTCGGCCCCGAAGTGCGCCGTCTCGCCGTCATCGGCCCACTCGCGAACATCGAAAACACCGGCGACAACGGATCGAGCCGCGTCCAGCCACCCTATGTCGTAACACCCTGGCAGGGGCTGTCGGACTATCTGGCGGCGCACGGCGGCGAAGTCGTTGACGACATGGGCCAGGCCGACGCCATTGTTGTTGTGACTGGCTACACTGCACTGGAGGAGGGTGAATTCATCCCCGGCGACATTGCGCTGGGTCAGGCAAGTACGGGCGCGTCGGTTCCCGGTTCAATCGGCGGCGACCGCGCCACCCTTGATTTGCCCGGCGACCAGATCGCGATGATCGAAGCTGCCGCAGCGACGGGCAAACCGCTGGTCGTCGTCATCGTGGCGGGGTCGGCGGTGATGGTCGAGGCTTGGCACGCGCGGGCGGGCGCGGTCCTCCAGACCTTTTACGCCGGGATGGAGGGCGGCACCGCGCTCGCTCGTCTGCTGTTCGGCGGAGTGTCGCCGTCGGCATGTCTGCCCTTCACCGTTGCCCGAGACGCGGCGCATTACCCGTTTTTCGACCGCACTGCGGAGACCATCGACTACGGATACTGGCACGGCTACGCCAAATTTTTGCACGAGGGGTTGGCGCCGCGCTACCCCTTTGGGCACGGGCTGTCGTACGCGGACTTTGCCATCTCGGACCTAACCGTTGCCCCAGACGGCGCGATGATCGCGGTCGGGGTAACGGTCGCGAATACGGAAAACATGGCAGCCGACGTCGTGGTGCAGTGCTATGTCAGCTATCCAGAAAGCATCACCCCGCGTGCTCCGATTGCGCTTGCCGGATTTACACGCGTATCGCTCGCAGCGGATGAAACGAAGCGCGTGTCATTGAGGATCCCCATCGACAACCTGCGCTACCGCGACGCGGCAACCCACGGATGGGCGCTAGAGCCGGGGACATATCGCGTAATGACCGCGCGCTCGGCGGGGGATGACAGGGCACTGGAGACCACTATCGTGCTCTGATTTCCCAATCCGACTGCGCTGAGCGTGTCGAAGCCCACTTCATCTCTCGCCGCTTATCGCAATATAGCACGAGAGTAGTTGCAGTCCCTTCGTCAAGTTCAGGGACGCCGGTGAATTAAATGCGCCCGCTCGGCAAATCGGTCTCTATGCCACTGCCCCCTTCGCCAGCAGCGCATCGACAGCGGCATCGTCCAGCCCCAGCCCCGCCAGCACCGCCCGCGTATCGCGCCCCGGTTCGGGCAACGAACCGGCCCCGCCAACCCGTGCGCCGTCCATCTCGATAGGCAGGCCCGGCAACATTGTCGCCCGCCCGTCGTCGAGCGTCACGGCCTCCAATCCGCCCGACGCCAGCAGATGCGGGTCGTCGAACATATCCTCTGGCCGTCCGATGGGCGCGAAGGGCAAGCCGGTGCCGTCCAGCTTGGCGATGATCGCGTCTTTGCCAAATGTCTTCACCAATGCGCGAACCTGCGGCATCAATCGGTCGCGGGCCAGGACGCGCTCGTTATTCTTGCGAAGCGAAAGATCGGCCCAGAGGTCGTCCAGCCCGAACAATTCGCAAAACTTCTGCCACAGTGCATCGGTAACGACACCGATGAAAACATGGCTATCATCCGCCGTCTC
>JANNCK010000347.1:0-2014 GCA_031386545.1 Sphingomonadales bacterium | reverse complement strand
CGAACTTCTTGATCAGCGCCTCGTCGGCCCCCTCGACGGTCAAGCAAACACTGGTCCGTGAGCGCGTCGCGGGATCAGTGGCAAGATGCCCGAGCCAAGGCCGCGCCGCAACAATCGCATCGAGTGCCGCCGCATTGGCATTGCTGCGCGCCATCAGGCCGCTCAGACCGCCCAGCCCCTTCGCCCATTCGAGCGCGAAGATCACGTCCTCGACCGCCAGCATTGACGGGGTGTTGATCGTCTCGCCCTTGAACACGCCTTCGGTTAGCGCGCCTTTCGACACGAGGCGAAAAATCTTGGGCAGCGGCCATACGGGGGTGTAGCTCTCCAACCGTTCAACCGCGCGCGGGCCGAGGATGATGACGCCGTGCGCGCCCTCGCCGCCGAGAACTTTCTGCCACGAAAACGTCGTCACATCGAGCTTGTCCCACGGCATGTCATAGGCAAACACCGCGCTGGTCGCGTCGGCAAAGCTCAACCCTTCGCGGTCGGCAGCGATCCACTCGCCATCGGGAACGCGGACGCCAGAGGTCGTACCGTTCCATGTGAACAGCACATCGTTTGACCAGTCGACGGCACCCAGATCGGGCAGCGCACCATAATCGGCACGGATAATAGTCGGGTTGAGCTTCAGCTGCTTGACCGCGTCAGTGACCCAGCCTTCGCCGAAACTTTCCCAGGCGATGGCGGTGACCGGCTTTGCGCCCAGCATCGTCCACATCGCCATTTCATATGCCCCGGTGTCCGACGCGGGGACAATGCCGATGCGGTGGGTGTCGGGAACGCCCAGAATTTCGCGGGTCAGGTCGATGGCGTGCTGGAGGCGCGCCTTGCCGATTTTGGAGCGGTGCGAGCGGCCGAGTGAGTCGGTCGCCAGACGCGACGCCTCCCAGCCGGGCGGCTTGGCACAGGGTCCGGAGCTGAAGTGGGGACGCACAGGTGTGGCGTCTGGGCGGGTCGGGAGCGCAAGCGCGCCCTCGCGGGGACGGGGGAACTCAGTCATGTATTCTCTCCTCACAGAGAGCAGCGCGGCGTTGGGACCGCGTGGCCCGTCGCCGCCAATAGAGGCGGTAACGGGCAAGTCAATCGACCAAATTACCCGCGCGGATCAATAACCCTGCTTGCGGAATATCACTTCACCGCGTCGCCCGATGTAGAGGTTTTCGAGCGTGACCGGGTGAAAATAGGCCTCGACGCGCTCGCCCTTCGGCGTCGTGCCATACACTTCGTAACAGCCACCATCGACCTTGGCCTTGCGGACCTGCCAGCCCTGCTTGACGAGCTTCGCGGTCAGCGCTGCCGGTGTCTTCCAACCCGATTGCGGACCAGCATTGCATTTGATCGTGCCTGTGGCGTGGGCGGGGACGGACAATGCAACGAGAACAGCAGCGGCGGAAACGGCAAAAACAGTCTTCATCAGGGTAATCCTTACAGGGCTTGGCGTGGGGAACGGATCAAACGGATGATAAGCAGCAGCGCGAGCGGTGCAAAGTGAGCCAACGCCGCGACCAGATTATTATGGACGAATATCCAGTGCACGAGAGTTAGCAGCGCCGCCGGATAGACCAGCCGCTGGAGCCGTTTCCAGCTGGTCCGCAAAACGCGCACCGACGCTGTATTGCTGGTCAGTGCGAGCGGGATCATCAAAGCGAAGGCAACCCAACCGGTCCAGATACCGGGCGCTGCAACTTCCGCGATGATGTCCGCCAGTATGCCCATATCAACAACATAAAACCCGAGGTGGAGGACGGCATAGCTGAACGCGGCGACACCGATCGCGCGTCGCCGCGCCAACAACCAACGCAACCAACCGCGTGGTCCGATGACCGCGATCAGCGGGGCGATCATCATTGCGACGATCAACAGACGCGCCGAAAACTCGCCACTCGTCTGCAACAGATCGGCAGCCGCGGCAGCGCTGATCCAGTATGCCCGAATCATCGCCGCCGCCGGAATGGCCAGTACGACCCAAACTGCGAGCTTGTTATTGAGAACTGTTCGCATAAATGCCCCC
>JANNCK010000314.1:0-2001 GCA_031386545.1 Sphingomonadales bacterium | reverse complement strand
ACATGCTGAAAGCACAGGGCTGCCGAGTCATCTCGAATGATTATATGCATATGGCAACAACCATCGCGGACGCCGTGATTGGAAACTCTTTTTCGACGTTATCCGAGGCAGACCTCGCTCAAATCGCTGATGCACCGACTGCCCGGGATCCTTTCATATATCGAACCTACGGCGACATATATTTCGAGCGGAGCGACATTGCCTTCCTCGACAACGCGCGAGAAGCCGTGTTGTCCCTTGACGGTGCCAAGCGCGCATTGGCGATGGCTTCGTTGATAAGAGCCTGCATCAAGCGACGTCCCCGAGGAATCTTCACTTACACCGGCAATCGCTACGATGATGGGCGGCGCGATCTCAGGATGTCGCTCAAAGAGCATTTCGTCTTGGCAGCGCAGCAATTGAACGAAGCGGTGTTCGATAACGGCCGGTCGTGCGACGTTCTGAATGTTGATCTATCCCACGGCCTCCCGGAGGTGACGCCGGATTTGGTCTATCTCGACCCGCCTTATTTTAGTCCGCTGTCGGACAATGAGTATGTTCGGCGTTACCACTTCACGGAGGCGCTCGCGCGCAATTGGGAAGGGGTGGAAATCCAGACCCAGACGAAGACCAAAAAAATCAAAAACTACCCTAGTCCTTTTCGCTCTGAGATTGGCTGCGTGAAGGCAATCGGTGAAATCGTCGACTGTTACCGGCACAGCGCCATTGTTATCTCATATAGTTCCAATTCCCTGCCGACCGCACAAACGATGCTCGGCATGCTAAAGAAGCATGGGCGTAAGCCTCGGCTCATCGAAGTCGATCACCGATACAGTTTTGCAACCCAGTCGAACACGCGGCAGCCAATACGCAATGAGGTCAAGGAATTGATCTTCGTGAGCGAGTAGGTTCGATTTAACGAGCATCGTTGATGGGAACGTAGTCAAGGCAGCTCGCTAAACTTCCCCCTGTCCTACACCCCCCAATCCTGCCTAATCCCCAAGCCCCACAAACGACTCGAAGGGGCCAGCCCATGTCCGCCAAAACATCCCCCGCGCGGCGGGCTGCGTTCTTCAAGGCGCTGGGCGAGACGGGGAATTATAGCATTGCCGCCGAACATGCGCGGGCTTCGCTGAGCTGGGTGACGCTGCACCGGACTAACGATCTCGCGTTTCGCGCGGCGTGCGAGGACGCGGTTGCCGGGGCGGCGGCGCGGGCCACTGCGCGCGCGGCGGCGGGCGGGTCCGACAAGCCTACGGCGAAATGGGGCTATATCGACGGGGAGGAGATGGTCGTGCGCGCAGGGGCAGGGCGGCGGGCGGCGTTGCGCGGGCGCGGCTTCGCCAGTGGACGCCGCGGGTGGAGGCGCGCTTTCTGGGCGTGCTGGCGGCGAGCGCGAACGTGAAGCTGGCATGCGCGGCGGCGGGGTTGAGCGTCGCGTCGGCCTATGCGCGTCGCAACAAATGGCCGGGCTTTGGCGAGCGGTGGAAGGCGGCGCTGGAGAACGGCTATGTCCGGCTGGAATTCGCGATGATCGAAAATGCGTGCAACGCGTTCGAGCCGGGCGCGGGGTTCGAGCCCGATTTGCCGATGCCGCCGATGAATTACCACGAGGCGATTCAGTTGCTGTGGCTGCACCGTCCCGCTGTGCGCGGGGTGGGAAGGCCGTTGCGGCAGTTTTCGGTGCTGCCCTCGATCGAGCAGGTGCAGGCCGAAATCGCCAAAAAAGTGGCGGCGCTGCGGCGCGGGCGCGCGGCGGGGCTGAAGTTTCGGGGGGAAGCATAGGGTCACAGCGCGGGCAAAGCCTGTTAGGCGGCGTGCATGACCCTCATCAATTTCGACATCGATATTTTCCTGCGCGATTACTGGCAAAAGCAGCCGTTGCTGATCCGCAACCCGTGGCCGGCGTGGCGCAATCCGCTGGAGCCGGACGAGCTTGCCGGTCTGGCGTGCGAGGACGATGTCGAATCGCGCCTGATCGTGCAGGCGCGCGCGACGTGGAAAGTGGAGCATGGCCCCGTT
>JANNCK010000307.1:0-1630 GCA_031386545.1 Sphingomonadales bacterium | reverse complement strand
TTCTGCGCCATCGAAAGCTGCGGCAAGTGTACGCCATGCCGCCTGGGCAGCACGCGTGGGGTCGAAACACTCGATCAGATCATTGCCGGGAACAATGTCGCGGCGAACCTGGCGCTAATTGCCGACCTTTCAGAAACGATGAAATTCGGGTCGTTGTGCGCGCTTGGCGGTTTCACGCCCTATCCGGTCATGAGCGCGATTACGCATTTCGCTGAGGATTTTCAGTGAGAGTGCTCGGCGCGATCATCGCGGGCGGCACATCGTCGCGCTTCGGCACAGACAAGGCGCAGGCGCTTCTCGGCGGTCGGCCGTTGATCGCGCACGTTATCGACGCGCTGGGTACCCGTTGCAAAACGATCATCGTTTGCGGGCGTGCATGGGGCAATGCGATTTCGATCGCCGACCGTCCTGCTTCCGGACTCGGCCCGCTTGGCGGTCTCTGTGCGGCACTTCATTATGGGGCGCGCCATGGTTTCGACCGGGTCTTGACGGCAGGTTGTGATACGCTGCCCGTGCCGTTGGTAGCGCGCAATGGCGACGAGCAGGTGGTTGCAGCCGGGCATTACTTGATCGGCGACTGGCCAGTGACAATGGCGGCGCAACTCGACGCGCATTTGGCAACGAGCCACGACCGCTCGATGCGCCATTGGGTCGCGGTATCCGGCGCGCGCGAGGTGCAGGTCGACACCGTGCCGCACAACCTGAATACCCAAGCCGATTTCCGGCGCTATGCCCAGATGCAGGGACTTGCAGCATGACCTATCAGGCACAGGCCGATTTCGGGACACCTGCATCGCGGGAAACCGGCACCATCTGTCTAACCATCGACGGTCGTGCCGTTTCAGTGTCGACGGGCACCAGCGTAATGCGCGCCGCAGCCGAACAGGGCACGTCGATCCCCAAGCTTTGCGCGACCGACAGCCTGAAAGGCTTCGGCTCGTGCCGCCTGTGTCTAGTTGAAATTGATGGCCGTCGCGGCACTCCGGCCAGTTGTACGACGCCGGTAGAGGCGGGGATGGTCGTACACACGCAAACCCCGCGCCTTGCCCGGCTGCGCAAGGGAGTGATGGAGCTTTATATTTCCGATCACCCGCTCGATTGCCTGACGTGCGGGGCGAACGGCGATTGCGAGCTGCAGGATCAAGCCGGCGCGGTCGGCCTTCGCGATGTGCGTTACGATGTTCAGGCAACGCATCTGGGCCAACCCAAGGATCAGTCGAACCCCTATTTCGATTTCGACCCTTCGAAATGCATCGCCTGCTCACGCTGCATCCGCGCCTGCGACGAAGTACAAGGGACGCTGGCGCTGACGATGGACGGGCGCGGCTTTGCATCGAAGATCTCTGCTGGTCTGGCGTCGGACAACTTCCTCGGTTCGGAATGCGTATCATGTGGTGCCTGCGTTCAGGCTTGCCCGACTGCGACGCTCATCGAAAAGAAAGTCGTCGAGATCGGCACGCCCGAACGTGCGGTCATTACGACTTGTGCCTATTGCGGCGTCGGCTGTACGTTCCGCGCCGAAATGCGCGGCGAACAGGTGGTACGCATGGTACCGAACAAGGACGGCAAGGCAAATCGTGGGCATAGCTGCGTGAAGGGCCGCTTTGCCTGGGGCTATGCGCAGCATCAG
>JANNCK010000358.1:0-16494 GCA_031386545.1 Sphingomonadales bacterium | reverse complement strand
ATCGACCGCTGCCGCCAGTGCATCATAATCGGCAAGCCCCTGTAACGCGACGGCAAGTTGTACCACATCCCAATGGATCGCCTCGGCCTGCCGCCCGAATGCATAAAGGCTGGCTGAATCGAAATAGGCCGCCGTAAAATCCGCATCGAACGTCGGCGCAAACCGCCACGGCCCATAGTCAAAGCTCTCGCCGGTGATGTTGATATTGTCCGAATTGAGCACGCCGTGGACGAAACCGGCGGCCATAAAGCTTGCCGCCATACGGGCGGTGCTTTGAGCGACATAGCCAAGGAAGCGAGCGGGGCCATCGCTGCCCATCTCCTCGCCGAAATAGTGTTTCAGACAATAGCCGACGAGACGTACGAGCTCTGTGGTTTGGCCGAGCGTCGCCAGTCGCTGGAAACTACCGATGCGGATGTGGCCATGGTTGAGGCGGACCAGCACGGCCGAGCGCGTCGGAGAGGGTTCATCGCCCCGGTGGAGTGCCTCGCCGGTTTCGATCACTGAGAAGCTTCGCGACGTCGCGACACCCAGTGCTTCGAGCATCTCGGTCGCGAGAATTTCGCGGACGGCCCCCTTCAGCGTCAACCGACCGTCACCGAAGCGGCTGTATGGTGTCGGCCCGGTCCCTTTAGTACCGAGGTCCATCAACCGTCTGGCATCGTCGCGGCACTGCGCGAACAGGAAGCCACGCCCGTCGCCAATGTCGGGGTTGTACACGCGGAACTGGTGACCGTGATAGCGCAGCGCGAGCGGTTGCGGCAGCGAACCGTCCAGCGGCGCAAACCGCCCGAAATGATCGAGCCACGCTGCATCCGAGAGGTTGTCCAGCCCCAACTGGGCTGCGGCCCGGTCATTGCGAAAGCGTAGCCGGTGGTCGGGGAAGTGCGCTGCGTCGACCGGATCGGTAATAAAGTCTGCAATCTCGTCGATTGCGCGGGACGGTGTGAAAGGTTGCGGTGTAGCGGCCATGCGGCGATATGGGCGAGAGGCAAGGGAGCGGCAAGTCTTGGGTTTTGTTGACGGTTACTGGTGGTCGAACGACGGACTGCGGCTGCACTACCGCGACTATGCGGCGCGCAGCGGAGCCGTGGCCGGGCGTCCGCCAATCCTGTGTCTACCGGGCCTGACCCGCAACGCGCGTGACTTCGAGGCAGTGGCCGAACGGCTGTCGGAAAACTGGCGGGTGATTACGGTCGATCTGCGCGGCAGAGGCGAAAGCGCTTATGCCAAGGACGCGATGACCTATGTCCCGCTGACCTACGCCCAGGATGTCGAGCGGTTGCTGACCGATTTGAAGATCAAGCACTTCGTGGCGTTTGGGACGTCGCTGGGCGGGATTGTCACAATGTTGCTCGCGGCTACGGGCCATGCCCGCATCGCCGGGGCATTGCTCAACGATGTCGGGCCCGTGATCGAGGCGGCCGGGCTGGACCGTATCCGCGGCTATGTGGGGAAGGGCGGTGCATATCCGACCTGGGTCCATGCCGCGCGGAGCATTGCCGAAAACAACGGGGCCGTGTTCCCTAATTATGATCTCACCGACTGGCTCGCGATGGCCAAGCGGACCTACCGCTTGTCCTCCAATGGCCGGATTGTGCCCGACTATGACAAGAAGATTGCCGACCCGTTTCGCTTGCCGGGTGGCGAGGCGGGCATTGACCTGTGGCCCGCTTTTGACGCGCTGGTCGAGACACCAACGCTGATCGTGCGTGGCAGATTGTCCGATCTGCTGGCGCCAGCGACTGCCAAGGCCATGCTGAAACGGCTCAAGAATGCTGAGACGGTGACTGTCGCCGGTGTCGGCCATGCGCCAATGCTCGACGAGCCTGAAGCGGTCGCGGCAATCGACGCTTTGCTCGCCCGGATTGCCTGATGCCAGTCAACGTCCTGCATTGCCATTCGACCTTCTCGCTGGGCGGGAAGGAGGCGCGTGCCGTTGCGCTGATGAACGCGTTTGGCGATGCGGCGCGCCATACCATCCTGAGCTCGGTTCCGGGCGCGCTTGGTGCTCGCGGTTCCATCGCAACGGGGATTAATGTCCGTTTCCCCGATGCTGCGCCCTCACTGACCGGACGCCCGTCGGTTGCGCGCTACCGCGACCTCGCCGAATATATGCGCGGGTTTGATCTGATCCTGACGTATAATTGGGGCGCGATGGATGCTGTGATGGCGCGGCGGATGTTTGGCAGGTCGCTCCCCCCGCTCGTGCATCACGAGGACGGCTTTAACGCCGACGAAGCGGTCCGGCTGAAACCGGAACGGACCCTAATGCGGCGGTTGGCGCTTCCGGCGGCGTCTGCCGTCGTCGTCCCGTCGGGTACACTCGAAGATATTGCGCTCAAGACGTGGAAACAGCCCCCGGCGCGGGTCCACCGCATTCCCAACGGTATTCCCACCGCGCGTTACGCGGCGAAACCAAGACCCAATGCAATTCCGGGACTGCGTAAAAAGGCGGGAGAAATTGTGATTGGCACAGTCGCGGGATTGCGGCCGGTCAAGAACCTGCCGCGCCTTGTCGAGGCGGCGCTGTCGATCCCGAAAACGCGCCTTGTCATTGTTGGCGAGGGGCCAGAGAAAGAGGCAATTGTTGCCAAGGCGCGCGCGATGGGCGTGTTCCAGCGGCTGGTCATGCCGGGGTTTCTGCCCGATCCGCACCGTTACATCGGGCTGTTCGACATTTTCGCACTGTCATCGGACAGCGAGCAATTCCCGATTGCGTTGGTCGAGGCAATGGCGGCGGGGTTGCCAGTGGCGACAACGCATGTCGGTGACGTTGCGGTCATGCTGCCGCCCGAACAATTACCGCTGGTTGCCGAATGCGACGAATATGCCCTCGCCGCCGCGCTCCGCCAACTGGTTGCGGACAAGGGGCTGCGCGCGCAGCTTGGTGCGGCTAACCAAGCGTTGGCGACTACTGCTTATGACGACAAGGCAATGGTTGCGTCCTATGCCGCGCTCTATGACCGCGCGCTCGGCAATGGCGTGCAATTTGCGTCCGGCTTGCTATAACACCCGTATCTTGGGGAATGGAGAACAGCGGCTTGTTTAAGGGTATATCGCCGATCACGTATCGCGGCCGTGAAGTTTGGCCACTGATCGAGGGCGGCAAGGGTGTCGCCGCGACAAATCATGCGAGTGCAGGGGCCTGGGCGGCGGCGGGTGGCATCGGCACCGTCAGTGCGGTCAACGCCGACAGCTATGATCCGACCGGCAAGATTGTGCCGCAGGTTTATCAGGCGCGGACGCGGACCGAGCGGCATCAGGAGCTGATCCAATACGCCATCGACGGCGCCGTCGCGCAGGTGAAGCGCGCCCACGATATTTCGTCGGGCAAGGGCGCGATAAACATCAATGTCCTGTGGGAAATGGGCGGCGCGCAGACGATTTTGCACGGCGTTCTCGAACAAACCAAGGGACTCGTTGCGGGCGTCACTTGCGGTGCCGGGATGCCCTATAAATTGAGCGAAATCACGGCGTCCTACGGTGTCAGCTATCTGCCGATCATCAGTTCTGCGCGGGCGTTTCGTGCACTGTGGAAACGGGCCTATTCAAAGGCGGCGGATTATTTGTCGGCGGTGGTTTACGAAGACCCCTGGCTCGCGGGCGGGCACAATGGTTTGTCGAATGCCGAAGACCCCCGCGTTCCCGAACCGCCATATCCGCGCGTCAAGGCGTTGCGCGATACGATGCGTGAAGGCGGCATCCCTGATACAACGCCGATCGTCATGGCGGGTGGTGTCTGGCATTTGCGCGACTGGGCCGACTGGATCGACAATCCCGAACTGGGCAGCATCGCGTTCCAGTTCGGTACCCGTCCCTTGCTGACCAAGGAAAGTCCTATCCCGCAGGGGTGGAAGGACAAATTGATGACGATTGAGGATGGCGATGTCCTCCTCCATAAATTCTCGCCAACGGGCTTTTATTCGTCGGCGATCCGCAATCCGTTTCTGCGCAGCCTCGAAGCGCGCAGCGAGCGGCAAATCGCGTTTTCGGGCGAGATGGCGGGCGACCACACCCACCAGCTCGATGTTGGCGTGAAAGGCAAAAATTTCTGGGTGACGCGCGGTGACCTGTTGCGGGCGCGTGAATGGTACGGGCTGGGCTACACCGATGCGTTGAAAACACCCGATAATACGCTGGTTTTCGTAACGCCTGCGGAAAAAACGATGATCCGCAAGGATCAGTCCGACTGCATGGGTTGCCTGTCGCATTGCGGGTTTTCGTCATGGAAGGATCATGACGACTGGACGACCGGCTACCTCGCCGATCCGCGCAGTTTCTGTATCCAGAAGACGTTGCAAGACGTGGTCCACGGCGGGCCGCTCGACGACAATCTCGTCTTTGCCGGCCACGGTGCGTATCAGTTCAAGCGTGACCCGTTTTACTCGAACGGGTTTGTGCCGACGGTGAAGGAACTCGTCGACCGGATTCGTACCGGGGACTAGCTGCTAGCTGCGCTGCACCCGCATCGGGGCGACCGTCGACACCATAAGCGCAGCGATGGTCGTCGCGACAGCGGTCCACAGGATAACCGTAAGCACCGCAACTCCCTGTGCCGCGAGCTGTCCGAGGACGCCATTGCCCTCATCAAATCCGGGGCCACCGAAGACCGGTAGCATGAAGGCGGGAAACAATACCGCCCCGGTGATCGCCGGAGCACCGTGGATTGTAAATGCGGCAGCGGCGCTGCCAAGTTTTGCACGGCTCACCAATGATGCGGCAAGCATCGACGCCACGGCACCAAGCACGCCAAGTGCTATCGCGCCTCCGGCCCCGACCAGTCCGGCACCCGCCGTAACAGCGGCAAGGCCGGCAACGGCATTGTTGGCGACGCCATAAACCGTGACTTGCCCCTGACCCCAGCGTTCGAACATCATGCCAAAAATGACGGCAGCGCTTGCGGCCAAGTGGGCGTTGACGATTGCGGTTGCGGCATCGGCGCTTCCGGCAAGCGATGACGCACCGATAAAGGCCAAAAAGCCGATCCAGAGCAGCGCCGCACCGGAAACGGCAAGGCGTGAATCGTGCTGCACTTCGCTCGACCCCGGTGCACGAAGCAGGAAACCAGCGACAAGCGCGGCGGTACCGGCAGTAATCTGAATCACCAGACCACCCGAATAGTCGATTGCGCCAAGATCACCGAGCCAGCCGGGCCAAACCCACCGCGCAACCGGTGCATAAACGATGAGCAGCCACACGCCCGAAAACGGGATGAGCCACGCCGGGCGCGCCTGTTCGCCGGCCGAAGCGCACAGGATTGCGACAGCGAACAGCGCCGCAACCAATTCAAACAGGACATAGACGGACTCAGAGACTGTCGCGCCGTCAACCAGTTCGGACAGGTTGGCGAGCATCGCGTTACCAAGGCCGCCGAGGTACGGGCCACCGTCACCAAAAGCCACGCTGTAACCGATGACGGCAAAGATCAGCGACGCGAGTGAGACGCCGCCGAACAGGGCAAAGCCCGTGGGGCCGGCCCGCCCGCGGCCATAAAACATCGCAAGGCCGGGCAATATGGCGATCAGGCTTAGGATCGAGGCGGCCATGACCCATGCACTGTCACCGCTGTCGGCAACGATGATCGGTTGCGCCAAAACTGGCGATGCTACCGACGCGGCAACCGCCGCTAAACCCAAGCGCAAAACCTGCATCTGTCCCAACTCCGATCTGGTTGCCGCCGTGCTAGGGGGTTCGGGTTAAGGGTTCAACAAAGTCACGCAAATGTCGCGCCAGCCTTGTTCTACCGTCGCGGATTTGGCAGGCGTGTGCAACAGGATGTTCAGGGGAGAGCGACCGTGCGGAACCGGTTTATTGAAGCACTTGTCATTTCCGGCCTTGTTGGCAGTGCCGCACCGGCGATGGCTGCAAAGAAGCTCCCGTATTGGGCCTCGCTCAACGCAAGCGAAGTAATGATGCGTAAAGGACCAGGCCGCAATTTTCCCGCCGACTGGCTCTACAAACGCAAAGGGCTGCCGGTCAAAGTGGTCAAAGTGTACAAGGCAGACCACGCCGAATGGCGGCGCATTCAGGATCCCGACGGAGCGGAAGGGTGGGTGCAGGCCAATTTGCTGAGTGAAAAACGTAGTGCGCTCGTCGTCGGCGATGTCCGCCCGTTGCGTGACAAGCCCGCTGTCGATGCCGCCATCGTCTGGCGCGCCGAGCCGGGGGTTGTCGGTTCGATCAGCCAATGCGCCAAGGGATGGTGCCTGTTCGATGCCCGCGGTCGCGCTGGCTATATCGAGATCGCCCAATTGTTCGGGGTGGCAGCAGACGAGAAACTGCCCTGATAAGTTCATTGCCCATATGGATTTCGTCCGGCGTTGTTGCGGGGCTTATCGCCGGAAGCTTTCTTGCCACACTCGTCATGCGCTGGCCGCAGCAGCGCACTATGGGCGGGCGGTCGTCGTGCGATAGCTGCGGGCGCGAACTCGCTTGGCATGACCTGATCCCACTCGTGAGCTTTGCGATGCGGCGCGGTACATGCGCGGCGTGCGGCACGCGGATCGACCCGTTGCATCCGGTTATCGAGTTGCTGTGCGCCGCGGCAGGCGGAGCGGCGATGGCAGTCGCACCGGGACCAATTGGTGCTGCTGGCGCGCTGTTTGCATGGCTGCTTGTCGCGCTGGCGGCGCTTGATTTGCGGCATTTCTGGTTGCCTGACCGGCTGACCTTTGTGCTCGCTGCATCTGGTCTTGGGTCCGCGATTTTTGATCCCATGGTTAGCATGTTTGATCGGCTTATCGGCGGATTAGCTGGCTTCGCAGCGCTCGCGCTCATTGCCTCAGCCTATCGATTTGTCCGCAAACGTGAAGGCCTTGGCGGCGGCGACCCGAAATTGCTGGGCGCGATAGGTCTGTGGCTTGGGTGGCAGGCTTTGCCGTTCGTGCTGCTGGGTGCGAGCGGAGTCGGGTTGGTCTCAATTGTCCTTCTCACGCTGCGTGGTAAAACAGTGAACGCGATGACTCGGCTCCCGTTCGGTACGCTGCTAGCAGTTGCTGCTTTCCCAGTCTGGGTGCTTATGCGCTAAAGGCTGCAGCAGCAGTTGCGCGTTGGCTAATCAACGCCACATCGGGCGCGCCCTTCGGCACGATCCAGCTGCCGCCAACGCACAGCACGGCGTCCTCCGCGAGCCATTCGGGGGCGGTCGTTTCGGTGATTCCGCCGGTCGGACAGAACCGGACGTTGCCGAATGGGGCAGCGATTGCCCGAAGTGCAGGCAAGCCACCGGCTGCAACTGCCGGAAAAAATTTGAACCGGTCGAGCCCGAGATCAAGGCCACGCATCAGGTCGCTGGCGTTGGCGGTGCCAGGCAGGAACGGGATGCCGTTCGCAATCGCCGCGCGGGCAAGTGGATCGGTCAGGCCGGGGCTGACAATAAACTGCGCGCCAGCCTTTAGCGACGCATCGAGATCAGCTGGGTTGAGCACGGTGCCCGCCCCAACGATGGCCCCGTCGACCTTTGCCATTTCGGCAATGACCTCAAGCGCCGCTGCCGTCCGTAGCGTAACCTCGAGGACGCGCAGGCCACCCGCAACCAATGCCTCGGCAATCGGCGCGGCATGGGCGATGTCGTCGATGACCAGCACGGGAATAACCGGCGCAGTCCGCATGATGGCTTCGATGTTCATTGGGTGTGCTCCCGTGCGAAAGCGGCGGCAGCACCGAACAGGCCGGGCTGCGGATGGGTGATGAGTTTGACGGGGATAGAGCGCATCATCGTCGCGAACCGGCCTTTAGCAGCAAAGCGTTCGGCAAAGCCCGAGCGCGGCAAATGATCGCGCAGGCGCAGGCCGACGCCGCCCGCGATAACGACGGCAGTCGGCCCGTGTGCTAGCGCGTAATCGCCTGCAATTGCGCCAAGGCTAAGGCAGAAGCGATCAAGCGCGGCGGCGGCAATGCTGTCGGTTCCGGCAAGCGCCGCTTGCCATAATTCCTTGTCGTCACGTTGCGGGACGGTGCGTCCTTCGAGTCTGGCAAGAACCTCATAGATCGCTGCAAGTCCTGGCCCCGACACGATGCGTTCAACCGACACACGACGGAATCGTTTGCGGAGATCGGCCAGCACTGCGTCCTCGATCACGTCGAGCGGGGCGAAATCAACATGACCGCCTTCGGTCGCGATGATATGATACTGGCCCTCGCTACGGAACAGCTGCGCCACGCCAAGCCCGGTGCCGGGGCCAACGATGCTGGTCGCACCGTAGGCGGGCAGGGGCATATCCGGGCCACAAATATGGTGAAGGTCGGCAGGCGAGACCTGCGCGACGGCGTGGCCGACAGCCTCGAAATCATTGACTAGCACATGGGCATCGACGCCCAGCTTTTCGGGGATCATCGCGGGCCGGATGATCCACGGGTTGTTAGTGAGTTGTAGCACGTCGCCCTTGATCGGGCAGGCAATGGCAATTGCGGCGGCGCGGGGCAATGGGCTGCCCTGCATTGCGGCGAAGGCCTCCCACGCGGTCTGGAAACTGGCGTGTTCGGCGGTCTTCAGCGTGACGGGCTCGCCAAGTGAGCACACTTTCCCGCTCGCCACCTCGGCCAAAGCAAAGCGGGCGTGGGTGCCCCCAATATCCACTGCGACGACGTTCATTTTTCTGCTCCGTGCGCAGACGAGGCGCACTGCCGAGCGCAGTCGAGGCGTCTATCCGTAATAGCGAGGTTCCGGTGGAGAGGGTTCTCGGTTTTGCTAGAACGTGGTCCTCGTCTGCACTCGGGGAAGCAAGGGGTCACAACCCCGCACTCGCCAGCATTGCCGAAGCGCCGCGTTCGGCTTCATCGGCACCGTGGCGCATGAAGGCGAAGAGTTCGCGACCAGTCCCGTCCGCAGCGGGTGGCGTGGGCGCTTGTGCGCGTGTGGAGAAATCGGCAGGTGTCGAAAGCGCGCCGGTGACGGCACAAAGGCGCAAAACATCGCCGTCGGCCAGCTTGCCGATCCCGCCGCCCAGCGCAGCTTCCGGCGTTACATGGATTGCGGCGGGCACCTTGCCGCTCGCCCCCGACATGCGCCCGTCGGTGACGAGGGCGACACGGAATCCCTTGTCCTGCAACACGCCCAATGCCGGGGTCAGCTTGTGCAGTTCGGGCATGCCATTGGCGTGCGGTCCCTGAAAGCGGACAACAACAATAACGTCGCGATCGAGTTGACCCGCCTTGAACGCGCGCAGTACATCGTCTTGCGTTGAGAACACCGCGCAGGGTGCCTCGATGGTCCAGCGGTCGGGTTGGACCGCGCTGGTCTTGATGATGCAGCGGCCCAGGTTACCGCTGAGCAGGCGCATTCCGCCGTCGGGCTGAAACGCACTCGCTACGGGGCGCAGCATTGTGTCGTCGCGCGGGATTGCCGGTGCGGGCTGCCAGACGAGCGCGTCATCGACTAAAGTCGGCTCGACGGCATAATCAGCGAGCGAGCGGCGCGCTACTGTCATGACGTCATCGTGCAACAGCCCTGCGCCGCACAGTTCGCGGATCACAAAGCCAATGCCGCCAGCGTGGTGGAAGTCGTTCACATCGCCCGAACCATTGGGATAGACTCGCGCTATCAAGGGCACCGCAGTCGACAGTTCGTCGAAGTCCTGCCAGTCGATGCTAACCCCTGCTGCGCGCGCGATTGCAGGCAGGTGGATGGCGTGGTTGGTTGAACCGCCGGTTGCCAACAAACCGACACACGCATTGACGATCGCTTTTTCGTCTACGCAACGCCCGAGCGGCCGGTAATCATCGCTGTCCCAGCCGATGTCGGCGACGCGGTGGGTCGCGGCGCGCGTCAGTTCTGATCGCAGCTTCGTCCCCGGATTGACGAAGGCGGACGCAGGCATGTGGAGGCCCATCACTTCCATCATCATCTGGTTTGAATTTGCGGTGCCATAAAAGGTGCAGGTACCCGCGTCGTGGTAACTGGCGCTTTCGGCTTCGAGCAATTCGGCCTGTCCGACTTTCCCTTCGGCAAATAATTGCCGGATGCGGACCTTTTCCTTGTTGGCCATACCCGACGGCATTGGCCCACCGGGGACGAAGATCATCGGGAGATGCCCGAAACGCAGCGCCCCGATCAGCAGACCCGGCACGATCTTGTCGCAGATACCGAGCAGCAACGCGCCCTCGAACATCGCATGGCTCAGCGAAATTGCAGTCGACAACGCAATCACGTCGCGACTGAACAATGACAGGTCCATGCCAGCCTGACCCTGCGTCACCCCGTCGCACATGGCAGGAACACCGCCCGCGACTTGGGCAGTGGCCCCGACTTCGCGGGCGTAGAGTTTGATTGCTTCCGGGTAGCGGCCATAGGGCTGGTGCGCCGACAACATGTCATTGAACGCGGTGACGATGCCGATGTTCATCGCTTTGCCGCGCTTGATAACGTCTTTGTCCTCGCCTGACGCGGCAAAGCCGTGCGCGAGGTTGCCGCAGGCGAGGTTGTGCCGGTTGGTGCCGCCGTCGCGCTGGCGGGCGATCAGGTCGAGATAGGCCGCGCGGGCCGGTTTTGATCGCTCGATGATCCGCGCGGTGACCGCTTCGACGACTGGGTTCAGGGCAGGGGTGGACATGTTATTGCTGCCCCTCGTGCCAACTCGCCCCGTCGCGCTCGATCATACCCATCGACGCCGATGGCCCCCATGTGCCTGCAGTATAGGGCTTCACCGTCACCCCGGCCGCTTTCCACGCGTCATGGATCGAATCCACCCATGTCCACGCTGCTTCGATTTCGTCGGCGCGCACGAACAGCGTCGTGTCACCTTCCATCAGGTCGAGCAGCAGCCGCTCGTAAGCGACACGCCGCCGCTGGCCCTCGAACGCGGCAGTCAGCGACACATCAAGCTCGACTTCGCGCAGTGCAACGCCGCCACGGTCGAGACCGGGTTCTTTGGTCATAATCGACAGCGACATGCCTTCGTTGGGTTGTAACCGGATCAGCAAGCAGTTCGCCTCCAGCCCCGGCCCACGCCCGCTAAAGATCGAATGTGGCACGGGTTTGAACTGGATGAGGATTTCGGAATGGCGCATCGGCAGGCGCTTGCCCGTGCGAAGATAAAACGGAACACCCTTCCACCGCCAATTGTCGAGATGTGCCTTCACGGCAACGAAGGTTTCAGTGTCTGATGCTTTGCCCAGTTCGTCGGCGTATCCCGCAACGGGTTTGCCGTCGACGGCACCTGCGCGGTACTGGCCCTTTACGCTGTGCGATTGCGCGGTTGCGGCATCCAGCGGGCGCAGCGAGCGGAGAACTTTCACTTTTTCGTCGCGCACGGCTGTTGCGGTATAGCTCGCTGGTGGCTCCATTGCGACCAGTGCGAGGAGCTGCAGCATATGGTTCTGCACCATGTCGCTCAGCGCACCGACGCCGTCATAATAGGATACCCGCCCTTCGAGGCCGACCGTCTCGGCAACCGTGATCTGGACGTGTTCGATCCCTTGCGAATTCCACAGCGGCTCGAACAACATATTGCCGAAGCGCAGCACCAGCAGATTCTGAACGGTTTCTTTGCCGAGATAGTGATCGACACGGAACACCTGATCCTCGTCGAAACCGTGCGCGACAGCGGCATTGACCTCGCGGCTCGACGGCAGGTCGTGACCGATGGGCTTTTCCATCGCGACGCGGGTCGCCGGGCCAGTCAGGCCGGCTGACTTGAGCCCCGCTACCACAGGGGCGAACAACGAAGGTGGCGTCGAGAGATAAAACGCGACTCCGGCATCCTTGGCCGCGCCAATTTTGGCGGCAAGGCATTCAAAGTCGGCCGGCGTGTCGATGTCGACGGGGCAATAGCTAAGCCGGCCAAGGAAGCGTGCTCTAACTGTTTCATCGATGCGCCCCTCGGGCAGGTAACCGTCGAGCGACGCGAAAACCTGATCGCGAAAGGCTGCATCCTCAAGCTTCGACCGGGCCGCACCGTAAATACGAATAGCGTCCGCCAACAATCCGTCGGCGTCGAGGTTATACAGCGAGGGGAACAACATCCGTTGGGCGAGGTCGCCGGTTGCGCCGAAAATCACGATAGTTGCAAACGATTGCACCGGCGATAGTCTCCCGTTTTACGTTACGGCTGCCATAGCGCGCACGAACCGTTCCGCAAGGCCGGGAGAACAGGTTGCAGAATGCGACGAAAGGGGACATTCGTATTCGGGCAAACTAGATTGGCAACGAACGCAGGAGAGCGGCATGGCAGAAATCGACGCAGGGCTAGGCGGTGAAGCCGCAACGCTCCAACGGCTCGCCATGGTACGCGCCGCACAACGCGCAGCTTTCGACCGGGAGTTGCCGGTAAGTGCTGAAATCCGCCGCGACCGCCTGAAACGCTGTATTGCGATGATGGTCGACCACGGCGTTGATTTTGCCAAGGCGATGTCGGAGGACTTTGGCCACCGCAGCCATGAACAATCGATGCTGACCGATATCGCCGCGTCGATCACACCGGCCAAGAACGCGCTCAAAAATCTCGATAAATGGATGCGGCCCGAACGGCGCAGCGTGCAGTTCCCGCTTGGCTTGCTCGGCGCGAGCGCACGGGTGGAATATCAGCCAAAGGGTGTGGTCGGCGTCATTTCGCCGTGGAATTTCCCCGTCCAGCTGACTATGGCACCGCTCGCGGGCATATTTGCGGCTGGGAACCGCGCCATGGTCAAATCGTCGGAGTTTACGCCTGCGACGGCGGCGCTGTTCGAGAGCGTGGCCGCGCAGTTCTTTGCCGAGGACGAACTTGCTTTCTTCAGTGGCGGGCCAGACGTCGGGCAGGCGTTTGCCAAACTGCCGTTCGATCACCTGATCTTTACCGGCGCGACCGGGGTGGGGCGGCACATCCTCCACGCTGCCGCCGACAATCTGACGCCGGTGACGCTCGAACTCGGCGGCAAGTCGCCCGTTATCATCGGAAAATCGGCCGACATGAAACAGGCCGCCGAACGCATAGCGATCGGCAAGCTGATGAACGCCGGGCAAATCTGCCTCGCGCCCGATTATTTGCTCGTGCCCAAGGAGCGCGAGGCCGAAATGATCAGTGAAATGACCAAAGCGGTAGCGGTGATGTACCCGACGTTACTGACCAATGACGACTACACATCGGTCGTGAATGCCCGCCACCGTGATCGCTTGCGCGATTATCTCGACGATGCCCGCGCCAAGGGGGGCGAGGTGATCGAGATCAACCCGGCCAACGAGGATTTTGACGCGTCGAACGGTAACAAAATGCCGCTCTACATCGTCCGCAATCCGACCGACGATATGAAGGTTATGCAGGAGGAAATTTTTGGTCCCGTCCTGCCGATCAAGGGGGTCGCCGACACGGACGAGGCCATCAGCTACGTCAACGCGCATGACCGCCCGCTTGGTCTCTATTATTTCGGCAAGGATGCAGCGGAGGAAACCCGCGTGCTCGAACGCACGATTTCGGGAGGCGTCACCGTCAACGACGTCGTTTTTCACGTCAGCATGGAGGATCTGCCATTCGGCGGTGTCGGGCCGTCGGGTATGGGCAGCTATCACGGTCACGACGGCTTCAAGACATTCAGCCACGCCAAAAGCATCTATCGGCAGCCCAAGATCGATGTCGCGAAACTTGCCGGTCTGAAGCCGCCCTATGGTGCGGCAACGCGAAAGACCGTCGCCCGCGAGATGGAGTAGGATTTGGATCATTAAATTGGCAAAGTGACCTTTTGGTAACCATTTTTTCGCACCCTGCGGGTTAGGGCAGTCAGGCACGAGGAAGCCCGACGGACAATGACCCCACCCGATTGCCCGATACTGCCGAAGACGGGACAGGCCCGGTGAAGCGGATTTCGCTGCGCGCACTTTGGCACCGGTTCAAATCAGCGCCTCGCGCGCGGATCATGAGCTACGCGTTGCTGGCATCGATATTGTGCGGTGTGACAGGTTTTCTGGAACCGTTGGACGATTTCGCCCGTAACATCCGGTATTCGCTGCGCTATGTGCAGGCTGACGGGTCGATTGTTGTCGTGGGGATCGATCAGAAGAGCGCGAATGAACTGGGCGGCAAATTTCCGTGGCCGCGCACTGTCGATGCACAATTGATCGAAAATCTGAAGGCGGCTGGTGTCGGGAAGATCGTTTTCGACCTTTCGTTCGCCGACAACGATGTCCCGAAAAACGATGCTGCTCTGATCCGAACACTTATTCGTTACCGTGGCAGTATCTATTTTGGATCGGGCATTCTTGCCGCGAGTCGGGGGAATATCGCTTCGACCATTCTTCCCGCACCAGCATACCGGCCTCATGTCGAGATTGGATCATTCGTTGCTTGGACAAACCCAATCGGGCAGCTGTCGAAACTTCGTATTCAAAATCCGCTAGCTCTAGATCGCTATCCTGCGCTCTCGGTAATTCTGTCGGGTAAACCAAAGCCGGAGTTTGCAAAATATCGCCCTGATTACGCAATACGTGCTTCGACTTTCCCGGTTTATTCATATTCAGATATTGTCGGGAACAAGGTTTCATCAAACCAACTCGCTGGACGCGATGTAATTGTGGGTCTTGGTGAAATGTCTTTTGGAGACAGCCACTTCGTCCCAGGTCAGGGCCGGATTCAAGGCGTCTTTGCTCACGCCATAGGCGCACAAACGCTCAAGACTGGCACACCCGTCGATTTAGGCTGGATTTATCCGTTGATCGCGGTTGGCGTTGCAGCGCTGGGCCTGCTCATAACGCAACGCGTTCTTGCTAGTGTGACAGTTGCTACGGCGGTCATCGCCGGTCTTGGCCTGTTGCCCCTAGCGCTCGATGGTCGGCTGGTCTCAGTCGATATTGCCCCTGCCGCCCTCTTATTTGCCGTTGTTCTGGTCCAACATGCCCGACTTTCATTCGGCTGGCGCAAAAGCCGGACCCACGAACCTTCCGGCCTGCCGAATGTCATTGCTCTGCGGGAAATTCGTGGTCGCGTGGCTCACACCTTGATTGCTGCACGCGTGGATAATCATGCCGCGATTACAGCGAGCTTCGCCAAAGATGTCGAGCCGCTGATTGCAGCGGAAATCGTCAGCCGCTTACGCATTGGCGACGCAACAACCGAAGTGTTTCAAGGCGATGAAGGCGTTTATTACCTGTTGTCGCCGATCACCGGCTCCGCGTTGCTGTCCGAACATCTCGATGGATTACACGCGCTGTTTTCACAACCGATCAGAGTTGGTGATCGACAAATCGACGTCGCAATTACCTTCGGGGTGGACAATAATCCGGAACGCGCAATGTCGAGCCGCATTGGGAGCGCCTTGCTAAGTGCCGAAGATGCGCGAAGTCAGGGTCGGCGGTGGAAACTGTATGACGAGGCGCGCAACGCCGATGCGAGCTGGCAACTGTCGCTAGGGGGCGAAATCGACCGCGGACTGGCAGCCGGCGAATTCTGGCTGGCGTATCAGCCCAAGCTTGACCTGAAATCGAATACCATCGTTGGTGCCGAGGTGCTGGTCCGTTGGGCTCATCCCGTGCGCGGGGCTATCGGTCCGGGCGAATTCATTCCAGCTGCCGAGCGCGATCATCGCATCGAACGGCTGACCCGTTTTGTTTTCGAACAGGCGATGCGGGACGCCACCCGGCTCGCGTCCACTACACGCTTGTCGCTGGCGCTCAACGTATCAGTACCGGTTTTGCGTCAGCCGAGATTCGCAAGCTATGTGATCGACCTTGTCGCGCAGAACGGCCTGCTACCGCAACGATTCACGATAGAAATCACCGAATCGGTATTCCTGTCGGTCGATGATGACGTTGTTGTCGACAATCTTAAGCGGCTTGGTACGGCTGGTTTCGGCATTTCGATCGACGATTTTGGCACTGGTTTTTCGACATTGGAGTCTTTGCAGCGCGTGCCGGCCACCGAGGTTAAGATCGACCAGACCTTCGTCAAAACCCTCGTTGATCGCACTGCGGACCGCGTGATCGTCGAGTCGATCATTAAAATGGCGCAGGGGCTGAACCGTACTGTGGTTGCCGAAGGTGTCGAAGATGCAGCGACCCTCAACGAGTTGAAAGCGCTTGGTTGCGATCAGGCGCAAGGATTTCTGATCGGCAGACCGCAGGTGTTCAGTGAGTTTGTGCAACTCGCATCGGCGCGTTTGGCTCAGAACGCAGCATGATGCATTAACTTGTTGCTAACCACTTAACCTTTTGGTAACCTTAACTTGCGTACGCTTTTTGCGTGCGAGACTAGGGGACTAAAATGCGTAAGGTAAATCGCCCCGCACGCGGATTCTGGGACTGGCTCTTCGGAGACAGCAATGCCGGCGGCCGCAACTAGTACGGGCTAATACGAAAAGGCCTCGGCATAGCCGGGGCCTTTTCTGTATCTGGGGCAAATGACGCTAACCGATGTCCCCGTTTACCGATTCGCCAGCTTCGATGGTGTTGACCTTGCCTGGCGTGAACTGGGGCAGGGCAGACCCGTGGTTCTGTTCCATGGCTTGTTCTCCGATGCGCCGACCAACTGGATTCGTTACGGCCACGCCAATGCGTTGGTAACCAAAGGCTTTCGGGTCATCATGCCC
>JANNCK010000356.1:0-3203 GCA_031386545.1 Sphingomonadales bacterium | reverse complement strand
AATCCATGCTGCGCGTCGACCAGGCCGGCGAATATGGCGCGACGCGCATTTACGCCGGACAGCTGGCAGTGATGGGCACCCGCACCCCGGCGGCGCGCGCCATTGCCGCCATGGCGTTGCAAGAGGAACGCCACCGCAAGACATTCGACGCGATGATCGCCAGACGCGGCGTCCGCCCGACCCTGCTTCAGCCGATCTGGAATGTGGCGGGCTATGGGCTGGGCATGGCGACCGCGCTGATCGGTCCAGAGGCGGCGATGGCGTGCACTGCGGCGATCGAAACCGAGATCGACAATCATTACGGCGAACAGCTGGACGAGCTGGGCGAGAGCGACCCCGAATTGTCCGAAGCGATTGCCGATTTCCGCGCCGACGAGGTCGAACACAAGGCCATTGCAATGGCGGCGGGGGCCGAGCGCGCGCCCGCCTATCCGTTGATGACAGCGGCGATCCGGCTGGGCTGCCGCGTTGCCATTGCCGCGTCGAAACGTATCTAAGTCTAGTCAAAAGCCCCTAAATCGGCAATCGTGCGTTCATCGGGCGCGTGAAAGGATGGTACGCATGAAAAAACTCCTCTCCCTCGCCCTTGGCAGCGCGTTTATCGCGATGTCGCTGCTCGCCACCCCGGCGCTTGCCCAGCAAACCGACCGTGTGCTGATCCTGTACGGCAGCGACAAATGCCCGACCAACGCCAGCGGCGAGCAGATCGTTGTCTGCACCCGCCGCCCCGAGGGCGAACGCTTTCGCATCCCCAAAGAACTCCGCAGCCCGATTGTCATTACCCCCGAAAACCAGAGCTGGGCCGCCAAGGCCAATGACACGCTGAACGCCGGCGGCGCGAGCGGTACCGGCAGCTGTTCGGCAGTGGGCGGTGGCGGCTGGACCGGCTGCTGGGCGCAACAAATGCGCGACGCGAAACGCCAGCGGCAGGCGGATGCCACGGAGAGCAGCGTGCCGAACCGGTAAGGTTGCGCGACGCCGGGTGGTGCCGGAATGGCGGAATTCCGTCAAAGGTCACAAAGTTCACACCTGAAAAATGTTTGGCGCGGGCGCGCCAACCCCTGAGTCGTTCGCCGTTTTGCGCGCGTTAGCTTCCCTAGCTTCACCGGGTTAGGCACAGTTTTGTCGACTGGTTGAAAGAGCGTGGCTACAAAAAATCGTGGTGGAACATATCAAGAACTTGATTGACTGTCAAGTGATTTGACTATCGGCACCAATTTGCTTTCGGCCAGTCCAAAAAGCGATCTGCGAGATAGATGAACTGTCACCGTAACTTAGCGTGACCCCACTGTTTGAGTGGGTTCTATTTGAGGCGCCGATGTTGTTCGCCTAGCCTTTTTTGCAAGGCTGCAATTGGCTCACGTTCGAGGGGCAACTTTCCAAGGTCAATGCCTTGGCGTTTCACAGCCGCACGGACATCTTTCGCGACAGCAAGATTTGCATCGATTGCATTTTGATCGCCATTGATGCCTTCACTGGCTATCTTTTCTGCTGCCAGTTCCATCTGGAACTCATGGGCGGACAGTTCCAGAGTGCCAACGTGGTTGAGGAAATCCTCCCCCGCTGGAAGACTTTTAGCCCGTTCCACGTCCTTCTTGTTGGCATCGTACAACCCTTGGAAACGAGCATTATGAAAAATGCCGTAACGCACCACTCCCGCTTGCTTTGCCGCGTCTCCGACCCGCTTTACGGCCGCCGTGACTTTGGCTCGTTTCTCCAGTCGTTTGCGATCCTTCCCCTCGCTTGCTGCTAGTTCAGCGAGCCGTGTGGCAGAAGCAAAGTAGCGTTGAGCACCACCGACCTCCGGCTTGTTCGGATCCCCGTTCATGGCAATCAGGTAACAGGCAGCCCGGCTCAAAAAGTATTCTGCGACACGTCGCTGAGCGCCCTTTCCAACTCCCATCAATTTGCTCGTCTCAGCAATATGATGGGACACATCCACGCCGTCTTCTCGCAATGCCGCTTTCGCGCGCTCAATAACCGGAAGAAATTTGTCCCACACTGGATAGCCCAGCGCTCTGTGAATTTCGGACGCCGCCCAATAGTCGTTTCCTTCGGCGTTCTGCCGTTTTAGCTCCTCTAAACGATGCATGGTATGCCGGTGCTGAGGGTGCCGTGTAAGGTCACTTGCCATGTGGGACTTGCTCCTTTATCCCATCACATACCCTTCTCACATACAGGAGTCGAGATGTCCTTAGACAGAAAAATGCTTGAGGACCGCATTCACAAAAAGCGGCTCGAAATTGCATCGCTAGAGGACAAACTGAAGGCGGCGAAAGTCTATATTACGGCGCTTTCCGACGTCTTGAAATTGATACAAGGAGAAGAGCCGACTGAGACTACTGAGGCCAAGCTGCGACCGGGCGGAACCATGGCAAAGGCTCGAAAGATTATCCTAGAGCGTGGCGAGCCAGTCCACATCGACGAGTTGTTAATCGCAATGGGGAAAAGTCCCACACGCGAGGAAAAGGCGTCAATGGTCGGTTCGATTGCGGCATATGTCAGACGTGAAGAGATATTTACCCGCCCAGCGCCCAACACCTTCGGGTTGATCGAGCTTGGACATGATGGCGTGGGGCACGAAGAGATTCCTGACGAACCCCCTGCTGGCTTTGGCACAATACCCGTTCGTCGTCCGAGCGCCTTTGATGCTGACTTAGAGGATGATGTACCGTTCTAGAGCAAGCGACCATGCAGGATTCCGCAAAGCCTCCCAGCTATTCGCGCACCCATACCCCCACATCCCGTTCCAGCACATCCAGCGGCACCGCCCCACCCCCCAGCACACGATCATGAAATGCGCGAAGGTCGAATTTTGGCCCCAGTGCCTTTTCCGCCCGCGCGCGCAGTTCGCGGATTTTGAGTTCACCGATCTTGTAGCCCAGCGCCTGCCCCGGCCATGAGATGTAGCGGTTCACCTCTGCCTCGATATTTGCATCGGTCAGCGCGGTAGTGTCGCGCATGAAGGCAATCGCCTGTGCCTTGGTCCAGCCCTTGGCATGAAGCCCGGTATCAACGACCAGACGGCACGCGCGCCACATTTCATAGCTGAGGCGACCCATTTGCTTTTCGGGGGTGTCGTACAGCCCCATCTCGATCCCGACACGTTCGGAATAGAGCGCCCAACCCTCGACGAACGCGGTGAAACCGGCGGCGTTTTTGCGAAATTCGGGCAGGTCGAGTTCCTGTTGCAGCGCGATCTG
>JANNCK010000252.1:0-13921 GCA_031386545.1 Sphingomonadales bacterium | reverse complement strand
GGGGGCCGTGCAGGATTTCCTCAAGCGCGATCCCGTTCTAGGGGATCGCAATGACGATTTTTGAACAAGCCAAAGCCCGCGCCGACACCATCGCCCCGCCGCCGGTCGACAGTCCCCGCGCCGCCGCCGCAACTGCGTTCGGGTTCGGCCTGTTCGTCATTGCCCTGTTCGTCGCCCTCCAATGGCTTGGCCTATCGGGGTGGGTTGCATGGCTTGGTGCGGCCCTCGCCTATGGCGGCATTGCGTACGCCGATTGCCAGCTTGGCTGGACCCGCAACCGCCGCGAATACCGCGACGCGCTGGACGAGCTAAAGGGGCAGTCGGGCGGGCCGTCGATGCACTAACGGGGCGGGGATAGATTGATTTACCCTGCTATGGTAGAAAGATGCCGTTGGAGGGTAGAATGGGCGTTCAGATGAACATCAAGAGCGTGGAAGCCGTCGAGCTTGCCCGCGAACTTGCCGAGATCGACGGCATTTCGCTGACCGATGCCGTCACCCGCGCCCTGCGCGACGCCAAGCGCGCCCGTGTCGCCGACCGCAGCGCCAATCTGCGCGCGCTGTTCGACATCATCGAAGACACGCACTGGCGGCTCGATCCCAAGGTCGGGTCTGCCGACATCGATGGTTTTCTCTATGACGAAGACGGACTGCCAAAATGATCGTCGATTCCTCGGTGATCGTGGCAGTGCTCAAAAAGGAAGACGATTACGCGCTGTGGACCGAGCGGCTGCACGACGCCTTACCTCATTTAAAAATGTCGGCGGCGACGTATCTCGAAACCAGTATCGTGATCGACGCAGCGGGCGATGCCGACGCCAGTGCCAACCTCGACCGGTTCCTCGACAGGCTGCTGGTCGAAATTGTGCCCGTGACACCCCGCCAAGCACGCCTCGGACGCTCCGCCTATGCCCGTTTCGGCAAGGGCAGCGGCCATGCGGCTAGGCTGAACTACGGCGACTGTTTCAGCTATGCGCTGGCGATGGATATGGACGAGGCGTTGGCGTTCAAGGGTGACGATTTTCGGCACACGGATGTGAAAAAGGGCTTTTGGAAGTCGTGAAAGAAGCGCGGTGAAGGTTGGCAGTGGCATGACAATCCAAAACAAATACCGTCTGCGTTGGGCAAGCAGTCGGGATTATGCGGTGCTCGCCGACGTGATGTTCGAAGCTGTCAGGACGGGGCCAAGTCGATACACCGAGGCTCAACGGAAACAATGGGTTCCCGAACGACGGGTCGGTGCCGACTGGACAGCACGGCTGGATCGGCAAGCCGTCATTGTTGCTGAAGGTTCGAACGGCATTGTCGGATTCATGAGCTTGGCGGACGCAGGCTATATCGACTTCGCCTACATTCTTCCTGACTCTCAAGGGCAAGGTCTCTTCCGGCAACTTTACGCTGAAATCGAAAAGCTCAGCCATACGCGCCGCGATACACGGCTTTGGGTCCACGCCAGCCTCGTCGCCATGCCCGCATTCGCCGCGCTCGGGTTCTCGATCACCGAAAAGCAGATTGTCACGATCGGTACGGAAAAGCTCGAACGCTTTGAGATGCAACTTTCCCGCTGACGTCGGAAGCCCTTAGTCCCCTGCAAACACGAACGGGCTCACCCCCCGCTCCCGCTCATTAAACACCAGCACTCTCGATGCGGGCGGGGCGGCGCGTTGCGGGCAGTCGGTGCGGGTGCAGGCGCGGCAGCCGAGACCGATGGGCGTGGCCTGTCCAAGTTTCAGGTCGAAGCCGCGCGACGCCGCCAGCGGAGCGGCGAGACTGGCGTCGAGGCCGAGGCCGACGGCGAATTGCGCGCGGACTTGCCCGACCCGGCCCCCTTGCGGACTGACCGTGCGAGCTAGGGTGAACCAGCGGGTGCCGTCCTCCAGCTCGACGATCTGGCGCACCAGCGTGCCCGGCCGGTCGAACGCGGTATGGACATCCCACAGCGGACACCGCCCGTCGGCCTCGACCAGCGGCGACGCGCTGGCCCCGGCATAGCGTTTCGACACCTGTCCTGCGCGGTCGATGCGCAGCATGAAGAACGGCAGGCCGCGCGCGCCGGTGCGGCTGAGCGTGGTCAGGCGGTGCGCGACCTGTTCAAACCCCGCGCCGAAGCGGCGCTGGAGCAGTTCTACGTCATAGCCCGTCGCCTCGCACGCGCGCAGGAAGCGGTCATAGGGCATCATCAGTGACGCCGCAAAACCGCTGGTGAGGTGGCGGCGGTAGAGACGTTCGGACACGCGGTCGGTGAAGTTCGCGCCCTTGATCAGCGCCTCGATCTCATCCTTCGCCTCAATTTGCCCGAGCTGGAACGCGGCGGCAAAGGTGCGGCTCGCTGGGTCGAGCAATTCGCTTAGCTGCAATTGACGCGCGTGGAGATCGAGGCGGCGGAGTGTCCCGGGCATGACATCGACCGGCAGAATGCGGATGCTGAGCTGATGCGTGACCCGCAACCGGTCGGCAATCGCGCCGTACAGATCGCCGGACCCCATCCGCAGCTCGTCCGACAGGGTTTCGGCAAACGCCTCCAGATCGGGGAAGTGGTTGCGCCACCGCTCGATCTCGCGACGGACCGGGCCGATGGGATCGTTGGCGACCGGGGCACCGCCGCCGCTGCCCGCGCCGCTATCGAACAGCCGCGCGAACGCCTCGACCCCGCCGGGAGCCGCCGACAGCCATTCCTCGACTTCGGCGCGTTCGATCTCTAGATCGGCGAACATCGGATCGGCCAGCCGCCGCCGCACTGCCTCCACCCCGCCGCCCGGCGTCGCGCCGCCCAGCCGTCGCGGGTCGAAATCATACCGCTCGGCCATCCGCAGCAGAATCGGCGCGGTCAACGGGCGCTGGTTGCGCTCGATCAGGTTGAGGTAGGACGGCGACACCGCCAAGGCTTCAGCCATCGCGGCCTGCGTCAGCCCCGCCGCACGCCGCAGCCGCTTCACGGCATGTCCGGCAAATAGTTTCGTTTCAGCCATCGGTAAGAGTTGTCATATTATTTACAATAAGACAACTTATAACACTCCAGTAACGACCCTATAACAACAAACTTCACAGATTAAACTCGCAATATGCTGATTCATGTTGTCTTGAGGCGCTCAACACCTGTGAATTAAGTGAGAGACTTCCCCATGACGTACAGCACCGAAACCGCCCAGCTCCGCCAGCTGATCGACACGCAAGCGACATGGAACGGCATCGACGCCGAGTCTGCCGCCCGCATGCGCCTCCAGAACCGCTTCCGTTCGGGCCTCGACATCGCACGCTACACCGCCAAGATCATGCGCGCCGATATGGCCGCCTATGACGCGGACTCCTCGCAATACACCCAGTCGCTCGGCTGCTGGCATGGGTTCATTGCCCAGCAGAAAATGATCGCGATCAAGAAGCATTTCGGCACCACCAAGCGCAAATACCTCTACCTCTCGGGCTGGATGGTCGCGGCGCTGCGTTCGGACTTCGGCCCGCTGCCTGACCAGTCGATGCACGAAAAGACCAGCGTTCCTGCGCTGATTGAGGAACTCTACACCTTCCTGCGCCAGGCCGACTCACGCGAGCTCAACATCCTCTTCCGCGACCTTGACGCGGCCCGCGATGCCGGTGACGCGGCAAAGGAAGCCGAGTGTCTAGTCAAGATCGACGGGTTCGAAACGCATGTCGTGCCCGTTATTGCTGACATCGACGCAGGCTTCGGCAATGCCGAGGCGACGTATTTGCTCGCCAAGAAGATGATCGAAGGCGGTGCCTGCGCGCTCCAGATCGAGAATCAGGTCTCTGACGAAAAACAGTGCGGCCATCAGGACGGCAAGGTCACCGTGCCGCACGAGGACTTCCTCGCGAAGGTCCGCGCCTGCCGCTATGCCTTCCTCGAACTCGGCATCGACGACGGCATCATCGTCACGCGTACCGATTCGTTGGGCGCTGGCCTGACCAAGCAGATCGCGGTCAGCAAGGAACCGGGCGACCTCGGCGACCAGTATAACAGCTTTCTCGATTGCGAAGAGATCGACCCCGCAACCGCGCAGAACGGCGATGTTATCCTCAACCGCAATGGCAAGATGATGCGGCCCAAGCGCCTACCGTCGAACCTGTTTCAGTTCCGTGCGGGCACTGGCGAGGACCGCTGCGTACTCGACAGCATTACCAGCCTCCAGAATGGCGCAGACCTGCTGTGGATCGAGACCGAAAAGCCCCATGTCGAGCAGATCGCGGGCATGATGGATCGCATCCGTGCGGTGATCCCCAACGCCAAGCTGGTGTACAACAACTCGCCCAGCTTCAACTGGACCCTGAACTTCCGCCAGCAGGTCTATGACGCAATGGTCGCGCAGGGTCTCGATGTCGCGGCCTATGACCGTGCGGGTCTGATGGACGCCAAATACGACGACACCGAACTCGGTATCGCCGCCGACAAGCGCATCCGCACCTTTCAGGCCGACGGCGCGAAGCGGGCGGGGATTTTCCACCACCTCATCACCTTGCCGACCTACCACACCGCCGCGCTGTCGACCGACAATCTGGCGAAGGAGTATTTCGGCGAAGCCGGGATGCTCGGCTATGTCGCGGGCGTCCAGCGCAAGGAAATTCGCGAAGGAATCGCCTGTGTCCGGCACCAGAACATGTCCGGTTCGGACATCGGTGACGACCACAAGGAATATTTCGCCGGAGAGGCCGCGCTAAAGGCTGGCGGCGTGCACAACACCATGAATCAATTCGGTTAAATCGAACTTCCTGGGGAGGAAGAAACACCCGCCGGGGCAATCCGGCGGGTGTTTTACCATTGCAATCACCCCGCGCGGGCGACAGTGGTAGTGTTGTGAAAATGGTCGATGCGACGCGCGGTGCTGAAACAAGCAAAATACCGCTATTTCTCGGCAGCGATGGCCCAATGGCTGCCGCAATCAGTGCATTTGATTGGTCCTCGACACCCCTAGGTCCGATTGACCACTGGCCCACCGAACTGCGCACAGCCGCCGGCATCATGCTTCAGGCCGGTTATCCGGCGGCGCTGTGGTGGGGGCCACAACAGACCGCAATCTATAATGACGACTATATCGCTGTCCTTGGCGAGCGTAGCCCGGCGCTCGGGCGTGACTTTGCCGATGTCTGGCCTGATCTCGCCGACACTATTGGCGTCGTTTTCGATGGAATTTTCGCCACCGGGCGCGGCGTGTCAGGCTTCGACGAGCGGATCGACGTCGTCCGCCACGGCCATTTTGAAGAATGTTACTGGAATTACAGCTTTACGCCCATTTTCGATGCCCGCGGGCAGGTTCTAGGCATCATCAACAGTGCGCTTGAGACGACACGCGCGGTTTTGGCGCATCGCTCGGATGCCCTGTTGCTGAGCCTCGACAACCGGCTGATGGCAAGCGACGACATCGACTCGATGATCGATGCCGCGCTCGCGCTCATCGGCGAACATCTCGGCGGCAAGCGAACCGGCTACGGTGAAATTGTCGATAAAACCCTCGATATCCGGCGCTGCTGGACGACGGGATCTATGCCCGACATCAGCGGGCGCTATCCGCTAGGTGCATTCGGCGAGATTTCTGCTGAATTGAGAAGCGGCAAAACGATACGCATCGAGGACAATCGTACTGATCCGCGTACCTCGTCCCCCGAAACAATGGCCCGATATGACCAGGTTGGCTTAAGATCCGGCATCGTCGTACCGCTGCTTGATCGTGGCCGCTACGTCGGCGGCGTGTTCCTGCAGGATGACAGGCCGCGGCGCTGGTCCGACAGTGAAACTGCGCTCGCCGAGGCCGCGACGACGCGACTTTGGCAAGCCCTTGTCCGGGCACGCGCCGAAGCAGGTTTGCGCGAAAGCGAGCAACGCTTTCGCCTGATTTTCGAACAAGCCAACGACATCATCTTCACTGCCGACATCGACCAACGCATTACGGCGAGCAATCCGGCGGCATCACGCGCGCTGGGCTATGACGCGGCACAAATCGTGGGACGGTCTATCGCGGATTTCGTATCATCGACTGATTTTGCCCAAACGACTGCAATGTTGAACCAGAAGCTCGAACAGGGCGGGCATACGCGCCATGAAGTCAGCGTCATTGGGCGCGACGGTAACGTGATGCGCTGGGAAAATGATTCAACATTGGTCATCGACGTCGACAAGCGCCCGATCGGGCTGTTGTCGATTTCGCGTGACGTCACCGAGCGCCGCGCGTTCGAGGAGCGGCGTGAGTTATTGATCCGTGAACTCAATCACCGGGTCAAAAATACGCTCGCGCTGGTTCAAGCCATCGCGCACCAAAGCTTTCGCCACGATGTGGACGGGATTAGCGCACAGGAAAATTTCATGGCGCGCCTGCGGACGCTGGCCGGCGCACACGACCTGCTGACCCGCGACCAATGGGAAGGGGTAACTCTGGCCGAACTCGTGCGGGCCGCCACCGGGGTTATGGACACTACACGCATTGATGCCGCGGGAGATGCACTGGTTATTACCCCGAAATCGGCAGTCGCGCTGGCGATGGCGCTCCATGAACTGGGCACGAACGCAGTCAAATACGGGGCGCTGAGTACCAATGAGGGGCGCATCGAGATCCGCTGGACCCTGAACGATGACCGGTTTCATCTCCATTGGCGCGAATATGGCGGACCGCCGGTTACGGCACCCGAACGGCGCGGCTTCGGGATCAAGATGATCGAACGTGCGCTCGCCAGCGACCTCGGCGCCCGGGTAAGCGTCGAGTTTGACAGTGACGGCGTACATTGTTCCATCGATGCGCCGCGAAAAGGTAATGTGACGTGACAATTGTTCCGCTCAGACTGCTGCTCGTCGAGGACGAGGCATTGATCGCGATGATGGCAGAGGATCTTGTCGAGGCGCTGGGTCACCAGATCGTCGTGACCGCCGCGACGCTGGGCGAGGCGCGTACCGCATGCCGCGATGTCACCTTTGACGCCGCTTTGCTCGACGTGAATCTGAATGGCGAGAGCAGCATGGAAATCGCCACCCATTTGAAGGAGCGCGGCTGCCCTCTGGCGTTTACAACCGGCTATGGCGTGAGTGGCATCGACCCTGTTCACACTGACATGCCGGTACTGACCAAGCCCTATGCGCTTGCCGAGCTTGAAGCGGTCCTTGCCGGTTTTACCTCTCAGCTGGCAGGAATGAGTTCGACCACATCAAGCGTGGATTCAAAGCGCGGGTAAGGCAGAATAAGCCGCCAGCGCTGCATCCCGATCCGTTCAACGGCACCTGCCATGTCGCGGCCTGCATCGCGCCCGTAACCAAGCGCGCGGATTTCATCACCGAGCATCATTGTTCCGAGAAATATCTGACGCCTCACGCCCCCGGCATATAGCCGCCCGACCGGCCGTTGCGATCCGTTGATCTTTGCAAAGGTCGCAACCGCGCCCTGCACCGTGACCGTACAGTCGAACGCGGGGTAGGCGACAAACCCGAGTGCGCTGCCTGCGGCTGACCCCAGCTTGAGCGTGCGACAACGATAGCGGCCTGCGGGGATCGCCGCGCCGTCCATCGCCGCATCGGGGGCAAGCAAGACGCCCTCGGCAGCAACAGCGGCTTCATGGCCGCTCGCTCGCGCCTCACCAAGCGCCTGCACAAAGGCTTCACGCCATTCGCGGACCCGGCGAAGGTCCGGCCGCATGGCGACGCTACGCCAATCGGGGGCGGTCACCACAGTGGATTTGACGATCCGTCCCTCGGCAGCGGCGGACCCCGCGAGTAGAAGCCCGGCAAGCAGCGCCTTGACCATCATGCCGCTGTCCAGCCCCCGTCGACCGACAGATTTGCTCCCGTGATCGATGCAGATGCGTCGCCGCACAGGAACAATGCGGTCGCCGCAATCTGTTCGACGGTCACGAATGCCTTGGTCGGTTGTGCGGCCAGCAAAACATCATTCATCACCTGTTCCTTGGTCATGCCGCGTGCCGCCATCGTATCGGGAATCTGTTGCTCGACAAGCGGCGTCCAGACATAGCCTGGCGAAATGCAATTGGCGGTGATACCCAGCGTTGCCACTTCAAGCGCGACTGTCTTGGTCAGCCCGACAAGGCCGTGCTTGGCTGCGACATAAGCTGACTTGTTGGGACTCGCGACCAGCGAGTGGGCGGACGCCGTGTTGATAATCCGCCCCCATTTCCTGGCTTTCATGCCCGGCAGGGCCGCCTTGATGACATGGAACGCCGACGTCAGGTTGATCGCAATGATTGCATCCCATTTTTCGTCGGGAAACTCGTCGACCGGGGCGACGAACTGGATACCAGCATTGTTGATGATGATGTCCGGCCCGCCCAATTGGTCGGCGCACATCTTGACCATCGCAATGATGCTTGCGGGTTTGGTCATGTCAGCGTCCGAGTAAAGTGCCTTGCCGCCCGACAAGGCCTCAAGCCCCGCCCGCTCCTTCTCGATCACGGCGGCATCGCCGAAGCCGTTAATCATGACGTTCGCGCCCTCCGCCGCAAGCGCCTTTGCGTAGCCGAGACCAATGCCCGAGGTGGAACCGGTGACAAGGGCCGTTTTATCTTTGAGGAACATGCTTGGCCTTTCGATAGTCTAGCGGGGCATCAGATCGAACGCGGCGGTTTTGCCGTCGAGAATGTTTTGCGCGACGAGGCCCGCGTGGCTGATTGTTTCGGCGACCGCCGCTTCGCCCGCCGCCCAATGCTCCTGCATTGTCCGCGCCGAAAATTCGTAATCGCGCGCGCCGCCCTCCCACGCATTCGCGCGGTAGATGAGCTGGACGATGTTGACCGGAAATTCGCGTGCCATGTCGGTCAAACGCACGACATCGGGATCCTGCCGCATCGCTTTGGGAAGTTTGTCGAGAACACGGCGGATCGCTTCGCGCTCGGTACGCAGCTTGACCAGTTGGTCGCTGATCTGTCGCGTGCGGCTGGAAAAGCGGATTTCCTTTTCGCGCGCGATCACGTCCATGATCGTCTTGGGCCGGGCTGCGCTGGCTGAAAACAAATCAACCTGAAATACCAGCAGTTCGGTGTCCTGCGTATCGAGAACATGGCTGAGCGGCGTATTCGAGACCAGCCCGCCATCCCACCACAGTTTCCCGTCAATCTCGACCGGCGGCAGGCCCGGCGGCAGCGCGCCCGAGGCCATGATGTGCCGCGCATCGAGCCGTTCCTTGCGGTTGTCGAAGTAATGGAAATTGCCGCTTTCAATCTCGACCGCTCCGACCGCGCAACACACTGGCCCGTCATTGAGCAAATCCCAGTCGACCAGATCATCGAGCGTTTTGCCGAGTTGCGACGAGTCGTACATGCTCAGCGCCTGCATACTACCCGGCCACGCCATCGCCGGGGGCAGCATATTGGGCTTAAAGAATCCCGGCACGCCGAACGCCGCCACGAACATCGCCGACGCTTCATGCAGCCACTCACGTCCCAAATCGCCGGTCCAGATCGGGAAAGTCGGCAGCGCCGCCGACGTGCGGTCCCAGAACGCCCTGAGCGCCTTCACCCGTAATTCGGGCGGATTGCCCGCGATCAGCGCGGCATTGACCGCGCCGATCGAGATACCCGCGACTTGATCGATCCCGATGTTGGCAGCATCGAGTGCCTCGTAAACCCCCGCCTGATACGAGCCGAGGGCTCCGCCGCCCTGAAGCACGAGCGCAACCTTGTCGGGAAGTGGGAGCGATGCCCCCCTTCCCGTCGATTTGCGACGCCGCAGGGTCGATTCGATGTCAGCCATGTCAATTCCTGTGCGGCCCCACGTCCCGCATTGCAACGTCGATGCGTCCGGTGCATTTCAGGTGCAGGACAAGGGAGATGGCCATGCGCCTCGACGACGAGCAGGAAAGCACCAACTTCGAGGTCCGCGACGGCGGCGGTGCCAGCCAGGCGGGCTTTGGCGGCGGGGGCGGACTCGGCCTGATCGGGATGATCGTGCCTTTCGTATTCAGCCGCTTCGGCTGCGGCGGGCTGGTTGTGCTGGGGATAGTCTTCACGCTGTTCGGCGGGCTGGGCAGCATTGGCTCTCTGATGTCAGGTGGGGGCAGCACCCCCGCGCCGCATTCGGCAACGACACCCGGCCAGTTGACCGACATCCAGCGCACATCACTGCGTGTCCTCGGCTCGACCGAACGGCGCTGGGCCGAAATTTTCGCGCGTGAGGGACAGCGTTACACACCGACCAAGCTCGTTTTCTATAACGGCCGCGACCAGTCGGGCTGTGGCGCGGCGCAGGCGGCAATGGGGCCGTTTTATTGCCCTGCCGACCAGAGCATCTACCTCGACACCCAATTCTTCGACGAGATGAAGTCACGCTACAACGTCGCAGGGGACTTCCCCATCGGTTACATCATCGCGCATGAAGTCGGGCATCACATCCAGACGATCACCGGCACTGCCGACAAGGTGCAGGCGGCCCAGCAACGCGCGTCGCGGACTCAAGGCAATGCCCTGCAAGTCGCCATGGAGTTACAAGCGGATTGCTATGCCGGTGTCTGGGCCGCGAATGACTAAAATCTGCTTGAGGCGGGTGATGTCGAAGAAGGTTTGGCAGCGGCACAAGCTATCGGTGACGACACGCTGCAACGCGCCGCAGGGCAGCGCCCCGTCCCCGACAGCTTCACCCACGGATCGTCGGCGCAGCGTCGGCAATGGCTGACGCGCGGGTTGCAGACGGGTGATGCGAAGCAATGCGATACGTTCGGGGGGTAAAGTCTAGCAATCTCCCGCAATGGGAGCGTTCTATCAAACCGACCTGGTTGAGCTTGTAGAAGTCCTTTTCTTCCTATCGACTGGCTAAAGCGTGGCCCTTCGACAAGCTCAGGGAAGTCGGTAGAAAGATAGCACTAACGCGCGAACAACTGCTCGTCGTCCGCAAACCCCTTAAACTCCAGCGCGTTGCCGCTGGGGTCGCGGAAAAACATGGTCGCTTGCTCGCCGACCAGCCCCTCGAAACGAATATAGGGGGCAATCCCGAACTTCGTCCCCGCCGCTTCGAGCCGTGCGGCCAACACCCGCCAGTCGGCCATCGCCAGGACGACTCCGAAATGCGGGATCGGCACAGATTTGCCGTCAACTTCGTTGGCGATCACGTCCGCGCTCTGCCGCCCCGACAGATGGACGGTAATCTGATGTCCGTAGAGATCGAAATCAACCCACGCCTCGCTGCTGCGCCCCTCACTACAGCCGAGCACACCACCATAAAAGGCACGCGCGGCAGCTAGATCGTGAACCGGAAAAGCAAGGTGGAACGGCCTCATCCCGCTGCCGCGAGATCGGCGCAGCTCTGGAGTTCGCCGTCGTCGGCGCTGCCCGCCTTGGTAGCACTGGTGCGCTCGGCAGTAATGGTTTCGACCATTTGCGCCTCGGTCTTACCCGCCGCCGCGCCCTCAACCCGTGCGCGATAGGCCAGCACCGACGCCAACGTCGCCAAATCTTTCGCTCCTTTCGACAGCCCCTCGCGCTGCTTCACCGCTTCGGCAGCAAGCGACAGGATCGCGGCACAACGCGGCAGCGTCGGTTCCGGGAGTGGCGGGGCCACAACCGCCATCCGCTTCACACAGGTTTCAACCTCAGCGGGAGACAAGTTTTTGCTCTTTTGTAGCGCCGCAACATTGGCAAGGATCAACCCCTTCACCGCGTCGCGCGTCCGCCCGGTTTCCTTCATCACTCGCTCGCCGACAACCCCAGCAAATCGTCCGCCGTCGGCACGGACCGGCGCAACATCGCCCCAGCCACCGTCACGGCCCTGTTCATAGGACACAATGCCAAGCACTGCGACGCAGCGAATATCGGTGGCTTGCTGAGGTGTTAAAACCGTGGTGGCGGCGAGGGCGAGGAGTAAGGTCATGTAGTGAACCTAGCGCGCAAACCCTTGTGTTGTAAATCAGCAACACCATATCCCGCATAGCTTTCGAGCGTCGTAAAGGGACATCATGAACCTCGAACTCTTCACCGACCGCGCCAAGGGATTTCTCCAATCGGCGCAAACCGTCGCCATTCGCCTGTCGCACCAGCGCATCACACCCGAGCATTTGCTGAAGGCCCTCCTTGAGGACAGCGAAGGCATGGCATCCGGTCTGATCCGCAAGGCGGGCGGCGATCCTGCCGTTGCGCTGCGCGAAACTGACGCGGCGCTCGCCAAGCACCCGGCAGTATCAGGCGGCGGCGCGCAGCAGACGCCGGGCCTCGATAACGATCTCGTGCGTCTGCTCGATTCTGCTGAACAGATCGCCAAAAAGGCCGACGATAGCTTCGTCACGGTCGAGCGGCTTTTGCTCGCTATGACCGTGTCAACTTCGACCGCAGCGGGCAAAGCGCTGGCAACGGCGGGTTTGAAGGCAGAGGGCCTGAATGCGGCGATCAACGAGCTTCGCAAAGGCAAGACCGCCGACACGGCAGGGGCCGAAAATGGCTATGACGCGATGAAGAAATACGCGCGCGACCTGACCCAAGCGGCGCGCGACGGCAAGCTCGACCCCGTGATTGGTCGCGACGAAGAAATCCGCCGCACGATCCAGATTCTGGCGCGGCGAACCAAGAATAACCCCGTTCTGATTGGCGAACCCGGCGTCGGCAAAACTGCGATTGCCGAGGGGCTTGCGCTCCGCATCGCCAATGGCGACGTGCCCGATGGCATCAAAGATCGCGACCTGATGTCACTCGACATGGGCGCGCTGATCGCAGGTGCGAAATACCGCGGCGAATTCGAGGAACGGCTGAAAGCTGTGCTCGACGAAGTGCGCGCTGCCGAGGGACAGATCATCCTGTTCATCGACGAGATGCACACGCTCATTGGGGCAGGCAAGAGCGATGGCGCAATGGATGCGTCGAACATGATCAAGCCTGCGCTGGCGCGTGGCGAGCTGCATTGCATCGGCGCGACGACGCTCGATGAATACAGGAAGTACGTCGAGAAAGATGCGGCGCTCCAGCGGCGGTTCCAGCCCGTTTTTGTCGGCGAGCCGACTGTCGAGGACACGGTGTCGATCCTGCGTGGACTGAAGGAGAAATACGAACTCCACCACGGCGTGCGGATCACCGACGCGGCGATTGTTGCCGCAGCGACGCTCAGCCACCGCTACATCACCGACCGCTTCCTGCCCGACAAGGCCATCGACCTGATGGACGAGGCGGCGTCGCGGCTACGGATGGAAGTCGAGAGCAAACCCGAGGAAATCGAGGCGCTCGATCGCCGGATTATCCAGCTCAAGATCGAGACGATGGCGCTCACCAAAGAAAGCGATGGCGCTTCGAAAGACCGGTTGGCGACGCTGCACACCGACCTCGCCAATCTTGAGGAACAGTCCGCGTCGCTGACGACTCGCTGGCAGGGAGAGAAGGAGAAAATTCAGGCCGAGGCCAAGCTGAAAGAGCAGCTCGACGCTGCGCGTATTGCGCTCGATCAGGCACAGCGCACCGGCGACCTGGGCCGCGCGGGCGAGCTGCAATATGGCACGATCCCGGCCATCGAAAAGCAGCTGGCCGAGGCGCAAAGCGCAGCGGCAGGGGCGATGCTGCGCGAGGAGGTTACCGCCAATGACATCGCGGGCATCGTGTCGCGCTGGACCGGCATTCCCGTAGATAAAATGCTGGAGGGCGAACGCGAAAAACTGCTCCAGATGGAAGCCGCACTCACCAAGACCGTGATCGGGCAGGAAGCCGCCGTAGCCGCCGTCTCCGCAGCTGTCCGGCGTTCGCGCGCTGGTCTCCAAGACCCCAACCGCCCGCTCGGCAGCTTCCTGTTCCTGGGACCGACGGGCGTCGGCAAGACCGAGCTGACCAAGTCACTTGCCCAATTCCTGTTCGACGACCCCGCCGCGATGGTCCGCATCGATATGAGCGAGTTTATGGAAAAACACTCGGTAGCGCGGCTGATCGGGGCACCGCCGGGCTATGTCGGATACGAAGAGGGCGGTGTCCTGACCGAGGCTGTCCGCCGCCGGCCCTATCAGGTCATCCTGTTCGAC
>JANNCK010000241.1:0-11615 GCA_031386545.1 Sphingomonadales bacterium | reverse complement strand
CGTCGCATGTTACCAAATGTGAAACTGGGGGCCGAGTTATCAAACACTTCGCGGCGTATCTGGCGGTTGCTTTGAGCAGTTCGGTCGTCACCAAGGCGCAACCCGCTTTGACAGCGACGCCGGCGGCGATTTGTGCTGTCGGCTCAACGATGCTGACGGTGGACAATGCCGCGCTCCGAAATGCTACGGTCAAGGCCGGGGCCGGACTGGCCGGACGGGGCACAGCCCGCGCGGCAGATATCAGTATTGCATGGCTGGAACTGCCGGTGACAGGCACCGACACGCTGAGCGACGCAGACCGTGCCGGCTATTGCGCCGCAGCCGGAGAAGCGTTGCGGGTGGCGCCCGACGGGAACCAGACCCAGGCCAAATCCTTTCTCCTCGCCGCCGCGCGCTATGCCGTTGCAGCGGGTGACGCGCGGCTGGCGGCGCTGACGACCTATCGTCTAGGCTTGGCGGCGCTGTCGGGAGATGCTGCGGCGGGGGCGGGGACGCGCGGGGCGCAACAGGTTGCCGTAACGACCCCCGAACCTGCAGAACCAGCAGCTGATGGTCCGTGCACCGCGCTTGATCGTCCGGCATTTCTGCGCCTGGCCGGACGATTTGCGGCACGGACTGCGCTCGAATGTGCCATGGAACGTGCGCGCGCGGCGGGCGATTTTGAAATTGCGGCGCTGGCATCGTTGCGGGTCGCGCGGCTCGGCATTGCCCAAGCAGCCGCAACGCCCGGTCGGGCACGACAAATGCGAGCTGGGGTCGTTCCCGTAGCGATCCGGGGGCTGGACGATGTGCGTGGCGTTAAGAACCAAGCGTTGCGTCAGGTGCTGACGGCACGGCTCGCCGAAGCTGCACTCGATGCCGGGAGTAGCGATACGGCGGTATTATCAGCTGCCATCGCTTCACTGAACGGCGATGCCGGTGCAATGGCTTTTGGTGCGGCGCTTGCAGGACGGCTTGCGCTTGGCAGTGGCGATCGTCCTGCAGCCGTAGCTGCCTTCCAGCGCGCCGTGTTTTTCGAGGGGCAGCGCGCCCAACCTTCGATGATGCCGACCTGGCTGTTGCTGCTTGCCGACGCCGAGCCAGCCCGTCGCAGCGCGCTCACACTGCAGGCCTATCGCGCGCTGGAAGCGATCCGCCCGCTGATCCCGGCGCTTGACTCAGTCACCGAGGAATCGACCTTTTCCATTCGGATGCGGCCAGTGTTCGAGGCCGCTGTGGCGGTCGAACTGGCCGAGGTTGGTGGCGCGCAGGAACAGGCGAGGATTGCCTCTGCCCAACGCATTGTCGAGGCGTACCGGCAGGCCGAGCTGCAAAATGCGTTCGGGTCGAACTGTGTGCCGTCGCGTGATCCGGTCGACCCGGCCAAGCTGCGCAGCGGCGAAGTGTTGCTCTATCCGATCCTGCTCGACGACCGGGTTGAGTTGCTCGTGGTGGCGGGCGGTGCAGGCGGTGCCTCGACCTACGTCCGCATACCCAGCGGCACCCCGACGTCGCGCGAAGCGGTCGGACGGCTGGTCGATGATATGGTGAGTTCGGCCAGTCGCGGCACTGACGAGGAATGGCGGACATCGGGGCGCGCGCTCTATGACTTGCTTATCAAACCGGTCGAAGGGCAACTCAGTGCCAAGGGTACGCTTATCATTATCCCCGACGGGGCGTTGCGCGCGCTGCCGTTTGCGGCGCTGACCGACGGCGACGGCAAGTTCCTGATCGAGCGGACGCGGCTCGCGGTCGCCCCGGCGCTCGCCTATTCGCAACCGGGCAGCGACCGCAGCAACCGCCCGCTGAGTGTCGTGGCGGCGTCGCTCCAGCGCGAAGTTACGCTGCCGTCAGGCGTGTTCGCCAAGCTGGAGGGGACCGCCGACGAGGCCGGGGTTGCGGCAGGGCCGGGCGGAAGAGTGATTAGCGATTTTCGCGAAGCGGACTTGCGGGGGGCACTTTCGCGGGGCCGCGTCGATGTTCTGCATCTGGCAACGCACGCCGCGTTTAACGGACGATCCGACCGCTCGTTCATCGTTGCCAACGGCGAGTCGATTCCGCTTGCCGATTTGCGCGGGCTGATCGGGGCGAACCGGACACGCGGCGACGAGCTCGACCTGCTGGTGCTCAGTGCCTGCGAAACGGCGGTCGGTGATGACGAGGCAAGCATGGGGCTGGCCGGAGCCGCCGTGCAATCGGGCGCAGAAAGCGCGCTCGCGTCGCTATGGTCGGTCAACGATACCGGGACCGTCGCCTTGATGAAGGGATTTTATGGCCAGTATCGGCAAGGTGCGGGCAAGGCCGAGGCGCTGCGGAATGCGCAGCTCGCGATGATTACGGGCGGCGGAACCGGCGCACAGCCGGGAATATGGGCGGCGTTCATTCTGCTCGGGGGCTGGCGATGAAACGGCTTTGCCTTGCCACGCTGGCGCTTGGTTGCGCGGCACCTGCGCTGGCGCAAACGGTTATCATTCCCGACACGGTGGCAGCGGCGACGACGGGGACAACCGCCACGCCTGTCGGCACCACGACGGCGATCGACGGCGGGACGCGCGTTGGCAACAACCTGTTCCACAGCTTTGCCAGCTTTGTGCTTGCGACCGGCGATATGGCGCTATGGACGCGCGCGGCAAACGACGGTGCAAGCATCGCGCATATCGTCAACCGCGTCACCGGTGGCACGGTATCGAGCATCGACGGGACGCTGGCGACGCAGGACATGCCGAACGCGAACTTCTGGCTCATCAATCCGGCCGGGATTGTGTTCGGCGCGAACGCAGCCGTCGCTGTTCCCAACGCCGCACATTTCTCGACAGCGGGGGCGCTGCGCTTTGCCGATGGCGGGACGTTTGCGGTGACGACGCCGGGTGGGTCAGTGCTCTCGGTTGCCGCGCCGGCTGCTTTCGGCTTTCTCGGTGGGCAGGGCAATATTTCGATTACGGGCGCGCAGCCTGCGTTTGTCGGGGCCGACACGCATTTGTCGGTAAGCGCGGCTAATGTCTTGGTCGGCGCATCGCGGTTCACTGCGGGATCGATCGACTTTTCGGCGGTTGGCACCGGCATCGGCAGTGTCGCGGTCGCGGACCCTGTCGCGGTCCGTTTTGGCAATGGGCAGCTGACCCTGACCGACAGTTTCGTTACTGTCGAACCTGGCGCGCTACGAAATGGTGCCATCCGCGCGATGGCGTCGCGGCTGGATGTAACGCGCAGCACTTTTTCGTCGGATTCAAACGCCCAATCCGCCGCCGGGTTGCAACTTTCGGTTGGCGACCTGCGCGTCACTGCTCCCATCGCTACCGGCGCACCGCTCGCCTATCTCGGCAGCTTTGCGGCAGGCGCAGGCAATGCAGGAACAGTGTCGATCCGCGCCGATACGATCCTGCTGTCGGGGTCGAGCCAGATCAGTACCCAGGCGCTTGCCACCGCGACCGGTAATGCGGGGAATATCGGCATCGATACGGCCGCACTGATGGTCGACGGCGGCGCGTCGATCCTGTCGTCGGCGTTCGGCAATTCGGCGACCGGCCAGATCCGGATCGGTGCCAGCACGATCACGTTGCGTTCGGGCGGTTCGATTGAATCGACAACCTATGGTGCCGGACGCGGCGGTGACGTGGTGTTGCGCGCTGGCATATTATCAGTGGACAATGGCCGGATCGCTTCGGAAGCCGAACTGGGGTCGAGCGGAAACGCGGGGTCGGTCAATATCAGCGTTACCGGTGCCGTTGCGCTGACCAACGGCGGTATCATTACTTCGTCTAATCGCGGCACGGGCTTCGCTGGTCTCGTCAATGTCGTTGCCGATACGATCACGTTGCAGGGTGCCGCCAGCATTCAGTCGGACTCATTCGGCGCGGACGGTGCGGGCGCGGGCGAGGTGCATCTCGAGTCGCGCATCCTGCGCATCGAATCGGGTAGCGAAGTCTCTTCGGCGACCGAAGGCGCGGGAGCGGGCGGGCTGGTGACGATCCTGACCAAGACGCTCGCATTGGCGTCAAACGGCAAGATCACGTCCGAAACCTTTGGCGCGGGCCGCGCAGGCGACATCGAGATTACGGCAACCGATATTACCCTCGCCAGCACCGGACGGATTGTCTCGGCACAAACCGGCGCAGGCGCGAGCGGCGACGCCGGACGGATCACGATTGTGACCGATACGCTCAACATCGCCCCTGCAACCGCAACCGCGATCAGCACCAGCATCGCCAATGGCGGGCAAGCGGGCGAGATCGACATCACGGCGAAATCGATTGTCCTCGACGGCGCCGAAATCGGGTCGGCAGCAAATGGCCGCACCAGCGGACGGTCGGGCATCGTCGATATTCGCACCGACCGCTTTGACATCATCAACGGCGGTCGGGTCGAGACATCGTCGTTCAGTCCCGAAGCCGCGGGCGGCATCGCCATCGTGGCCAAAACATTACGGGTGCAGGGCGCGGGGTCGAAAATTGTCAGCGAAAACCTGTCGGCGCGGAACGGCGCGGCGGGCTCGATACTGGTGTCTGCGGAAAGCCTGCAACTGCTCGACGGCGGTGGTATCTCGACTGATTCCACGGCTGGCCCTGCGGGTGACATCACGATCTCGATGCCGGCCACGTCGACGCTGATCCTGCGCGCGCGCGCTGGCGCGGCAGGTTTCATCACCACTTCCTCGGGACCGGGGACAGGGGGTATTATCACGATTGCCAGCCCGTATCTGATCCTGTCTGACGGCGGTGCGATCCTTGCCAAAGGGCAGGCGTTCGGCGCGGACGTCCTGATCCAGTCCAACTTTTACATCCGTTCGGCGGATCGGGTGAACCGGCTGTCAGTCGATGGCGGGTTGATCGTTGATTCCGAAGTCGGCGACCTGTCCACTGGTTCCGAAAGCATCGACCTGTCCTTCCTCGACGCATCGTCGGTGTTGCGCGGCCAATGTGCCGTCGCGCGCTCGGGTGGGGTCAGCCAGCTCAACACCCGGATCATTGGCCCCTATGTCCCGTTCGTGCGGCCGATCTCAACCGGACCTGCCATCTCGTTCAATGCGACGCGTTTGCCCCAATGCAGTTGAGGAATGTAGCGCTTGGTTTGACCGCAGTTCTCGCGGCGATGCCCGGACACGCGCAGGAGCGCACCGGGCCGAACGCCGTGCCGTCGCCGCTGCCAAGCTATTCGCAACCGCCTGCACAACCACCTGCGCAACTGCCGGATGTGCCTTCGGTTGTGCAGTCTCCAGCGTCCGGCGCGACAATGCGCTACACCGGTGTGAGCGTCAGTGCCGAGAGCGCGGGCTTCGCGCCGCAGCAACCCGGGTGGCAGCCGCTGGCCGACCCGGTACTTGGTCTGTCGCTCGACCGACCGGGGCCAACCGGCTTCGATGCGGACTGGGTGCAGCGTCAGTTTATCGCCAACCAGCTGATCGGGGCCGACATCACACTCGACCGCGTCACCGCGCTGGTCCAGTCGATCAATCTGGCGTTTGCCGCGAACGGTTATCTCAATTCGGGGGTGCTGATCGCCGACGGGGCGGTGGTCGGCGACGGCACGCTCCGGCTCGTGCTCGTCCACGGTCGCCTCGCCACCCCCACCGAAGTCCGTTGGGGTGCAGGGGGCGCGCGCGGTATGACGGCAGCTTATGTCACCGCACGGATGCGTGACGCCAGTGCCGTGTCCCTGAACGCCGTAGCTATCGAACGCAGCTTTCGTTTGCTCGCCGAGGATCCGACGATTTCGACAATCAAGGCCGACCTCATCCCCGGCGCGCGACCGGGCGAGGCTGCGCTGGCGCTCACTGTCGATCCGGCCCGCCGCGCCGATGCCTATGTCAGCTATGGCAACAGCCGGTCGCCCGCTATCGGCGGTACGCGCGTGATGGTCGGTGGCTATATCCGCAACCTCATCGCGGCAGGCGATATTTTCAGTGTCGAAACCGGCCTGACCGCGAACCGCCCCGACGTCTGGGGCAGCTACGAAACGCCTTTTCTCACCCCCGGCCTGTCGCTGTCGGTGCGGGCATCGCTGAACGAGGCGTCGGTAGTCGACCGCCCGCTCATCCCCCTCGACATCCGCGCCCGCGATACCGGGGTCGAGGGCGGCTTGTCGTACCGCCTGATCGCTGACCCGCTGACGCCGCGCGGACCCGGCCTGTGGCGCGCCGCGCGCAGCCTGACGGTCGGCGTCAGGATTGGTCACCGCGAGACCGAGACATTTCTGCTCGGCCAGCCGTTCTCGTTCAGTCCGGGATCGGTCGACGGGCGATCGCAACTGACCGTGCTGCGCCTGACCGCGGATTTCATCGAGCGCGGCATCGCCAAGGTAACCGCACTGTCACTGACGGTGACGCAGGGGCTGGCGGGTACCCGGTCGGTGATCCCCGGCGTTGCGTCGCCCGACCCGAATTTCCGGTCCTATCTGGCCCAGCTCAGCCATGCGCGGCGGTTGACCCCCGGCGGTCTCGAACTGCGTTTGCGCCTGACCGGCCAATGGGCTGATGGGCTGATCTATTCGGGTGAGCGCCTGTCGGTCGGCGGCGAATATACCGTGCGGGGGTATCGCGAGACGCTGGCGCTGGTCGATACGGGCGTGGTCGGATCAGTGGAGTTCGCGCAACCGTTCAGCCTGTCACGCACGGGACGCGATGCGCGCGGGACCGACTGGGGCGCGTTCTCGCTGTCCGCTTTTGCCGATGGCGCGGTTCTCAAAAACCGCCGCGATCCGCAACCGGTGCCCGACACCCTTGGTAGCATCGGCGCCTCACTGGCATGGGTGCCGTCAGAAGCGATTTCGGCGCGGCTGACTTATGCCCGCGCGCTGCGAAGTGTTGTTCCCACCGGCAGCCGCGACCTGCAGGACCGTGGCTTCCAGTTCCGACTGACCGTGCGTCCGCTGCTGCTGTTCCGCTAAAACCAGGGCGCGCCCGTTACCTTGGCGCTTTCGCAACTCATCGTCGTCCAGCCCTTATCCTTCAGATAGACGGCGTTGAGCGCGGTCGCGGTGCAATAGATTTGCCGCGACCCGTCCTGGAACAGGTCGATGTCGATCCGAAGCGACAGCGGCTTGGCGGCCAGCGTGTTCACCGCCGTGTCGAAATCGGCGAACTGCCTGCACGATGCAGGCGACTTGCCTTTGGCTTCGACACAATTCCATTCGGCGATGGGGTAATAGAAATACGGCCCGCGTACCGAACCGCCGGGCACATCGACGATCTCGTCGGTCTGTTCGATTGCCAGAAAGCCCTTCATCGCCACACAGCGCGCGCCGACGTCGCATTTGTCGGCGTCGGCATTGTCGGTGAACACCGGTTTCATCGTGCCGGCATAGCCGAACACCGGACCGCCCACGATCGGCGACAGGCGCGCATCCATCAGGACATCGCCGTTCGAGGTGTCGGCGGCGTTGATCATCGCAACGCGCACCGCGAGCGTCAGCACGGCTTTGTCGCCCTCGCCATCGCGGTAGAGCGTCACCTGCTGCGGCGGCTGCACGACGATGACCGATCCGCGCGTCGCCGAGACCGCATTGATCGCCGCAAGCGACACCGCGAGGAAAAACCCGGCGGCTCCGATGGTGATTTGTCGGTACCAGACCTCGCGTTCCTTGCGGCTGAGGACTTTGTCATTGTCGTCGTCCGCCATGAACGTGGCGATTTCGTCGATCATCGGCGTTCCCCTCATCGCTCGTCGTCGCTTGCCGCGCGAATAAGATAGGGTTACGCCGCTGTTACGACATCGTCGAGGGGAGAAGTCCATGAAACATGCGATCGCCAGCCTTGCGGCCTTTACGCTCGTTCTACTGCCCGCCGCGCCTGTTGCGGCACAATCATATCCGCTCGAAGTCGTGCAGTTCGTCGGCGGCCTCGACCAGTCCGCCGAACTGACCGGGCCGGTCGCGGTCATCTACGACGGTGACGACAAACCATTGTTCCGCGGCTCACGCCCTTATATCATCAAGCAAACCGGCAATGCGGTTGCGCGTGTCTTTGCTTGGGATCTCACACGCAAGAAAGTCCGCGTCAGCCTCGCGGGAAAGCCGCAGATCTGGCTCGCATGCAGCGAGTTGAAAGCGATGACGCTGGCGTGTTCGACCTCGCTGCGGATCGCCAGCGACGGTGCGCTGGTCGTGGCGGGCACTGGCACTGGCGGGCCAATCCGCGGTAATGGCTCAGGCGAACCCAGCGCAGACGCACTGGCGCGCCTGCCAAACTGCCCCGGCGATCCGCGCTGTCCGTAACAGGTCCGGTATCAGCCTTGGCCGTAGCGTACCACATCTGACTGGGACCGTTGCTGTTGATAGGACTAGTGGCAGGAAAATTATGTGCAGCGCAGGCCTGCCGCGTGTATCGACGTGGTGCTTCTGGGGCACGAGAGCGCCATCTTCCGGTCCTACGTTGACCAAGCCTCTACACCTGTGGCACTCGGCAAATGGGTCTGACGGGACATGATGACTTCGCCCGTATACCGGTACGGCCGAGCGAGACGGAAATCCAGAATTCCCAAGATGTTGCGGGTGTAGCTCAATGGTAGAGCAGAAGCTTCCCAAGCTTACGACGAGGGTTCGATTCCCTTCACCCGCTCCAAGTTTGTAGCGGTCGCGTGCTTTCTAGAAGCGGCGACCGATCGAAACATTCACACGCGGGGCTTTGTTGCCAGTACTCGAACTCACGGACGTGACAGGAACAGCGGCTTCGACTGAAAGCTGCAACTTGCCGAGCGCGGCGCGAACACCAGCGCCAGCTGATTTGAGGTCGCCGCCACCGAAGCCATCCTCCAGATTCCAGACGCGACCGGCATCGACAAAGGCAAAGGGTTCCACCCAATCGATCCAGCCCACTGGTTTCTGCACCCGCCAGCGGAGTTCACCGGACGCCATGAAACCGCTGTCGCCAAAGCGTTCAGAAAAGTCGAAGGCCCGCCCGAACGAGGGGCCGCCCAAGCCGATTTCCTGTGCCGCAAGGAGCGGACGGTCAGCGAGCTGGCCATTGGCGGCAAGCTTGATCGCCAAGCCGCGACCGAGCGGCTGTACCCAGTCGAGCCAGAAAAATCCCTTGGTAAACGCGCCGCTCGCATTGATGCGCGAAGCAAGGGGATCGCCGGATGCCGTTGTGCCACCGAGACCGAAACCGCGCGCCAAGCCGAGCGCGCCCGACAAACGCCCGCGGCCCGTGCGTGCAGTCGCATAAAGCCATCCCGTTGCCATCGCCATACTGTCGCGTTGATCGGGAACGCCATTAGAGGTGCCATCGACCCGCAACACCCCAAGTTCGGCGTTCGCCCATATGCTGACGTCATTTGCACGCTTCAACGGCGTGCTGACGGATACCGAAACGAAGCTGCTCATGCTCTTTACGCCGCTGTTGGACGGTTGGGCGCGCCCGAGTGCACCTGTCACAGCGACCTGCGTGCCCCCGGTGCCCAAGCTCGCGGCATATCGCACCGACAAATAGGCGAGTTGACGCGGATCTACCGGCGTGGCGACAACCTGTACCGACAAGACATCGCTGTCGTCGGCAAGCCCGATAAAATCATACCGCAGTCTTGCACGCACGGGCCCTAGTTCACGCGATCCGTAATTGTCGAGGCCAGCAAAACCGTTGCCGCGCGACTCACGGACTTCTACGACAAGCACGTTGCCGATATCCTCGTGCATAAGCCTTGTCGTGACGATTTCGATCCCTGGTATGTCGCCGGCGAGGAGGAGCTGGCGCTCAAGCACCTCGCGCCGGACACCGCGCCCGACGATCAGATCGAGCGTGCGTTGCAACCGCGTGCTTCGCGATCCGGTCACGCGGACAAGGGCGATGTCGCCATCGTCAATGCGCACCGTCACCATACCGGCGTCAATGGTTTGCGGGGGTATGATTGCAGTGGCAAAAACATAGCCGCGGTCACGCGCTACCGATGCGACCGCTTTTGCCAGACCCTGCAGATCCTGCATTGATGCTTGCTTGCCGAGATAATCGGAAATGGCGGGGGCGAACACTTCTCGCGGCAGAGACGAGGCACCTTCTACGTTGACGGCGCCGATCATCAGACCGTCGGTCACAATTGTTGGCTCGACGGCACGCTGCGCGGACGGCGCCACAATCTCGTTCGCCGCGCTAACATCACGCGAGGCCGTTGTCGCCAAGTCGCGCGCGATACTTCCAGCGTCGCGCAGCGCTTGGGCTGAGGCGGCGCTGGCGCAGGCGGGAAAGACGATAACAAGATAGCGAAGTCGCATGAGGCTTCCGGATTGTGTGGATTGCCCTTTTACAATCGCATCCGAAAACAATCGGTTAATCGCTGCACAACCTTAACCGGTTCGCAACCAAGTCGATTGTAATTTTTTGCACAACTGCTCGCGCATTATTCCCACAAACCACTGCAAGGTGGATTTAAATCGGAGATATGGACGTGACACAGTTTAAATATGCCTTGGCGTTGCCGGGCTTGTTGCTTTCAACAAGCGCGCTAGCAGGTGTGCCGAGCTGGACGATGTCAGAGACTTCGGGTCAAGTTACAGTTGCGTCCAGCGGCATGGTCCGCGTCGGTAGCCGAGGCGCAACGCTGAGCGCGGGCGATGTCATTTCGACGGGTGCCAAAGGGCGTGCCGTGATCATCCGTGGTCAGGAATACCTTGTCGTTGCTCCCAATTCGCGGATTCGCGTTGCCGATCCGGCGAAGAACGGCGGCATGACACAGATTATCGAACAATTCGGCAATGTCGTTTTCAAGATCAAAAAGATGGCAACGCCGCATTTTGCGGTCGAAACGCCGTTTCTCGCCGCTGTTGTGAAGGGCACGACGTTCAGCGTGACGGTCACTGATAGCGGTGCCAGCGTTCAGGTCATCGAAGGCCGGGTCGAGGTCGAAACGCGCGATGGCGGGGCTCGTTATCTCGTTTTGCCCGGTGACATCGGCTCGGTTTCTGCCAAGGCGCTTGGCCGGTTAAACGTCCAGGGCCGCGAGACGCGCACGATCATCTCTCCGACCGAGCGTGGTGGCGTGACGGTACCAACCGCCCAGATTTTGCAGGCGGATCCTGTGGCGACTGCGGATGCGCCCGTGACCAGCGTTAAAGCGACCGTTATTGCGGTTGCAGTCAGCGAACCACCTGTCCGGCTCGGCCCTGTTACCGATGGCATGGTCTCTGGTGCGCTGATCGCGATGGTCACGACTGCCCCCGAACGTGCGTCTGCTGTGGTCGAGGCCAAGCCAGTTGCCGAAATGACTCCCGTCACTTCAGGCGTTGGTAACAGCGGGATGGGCACCAGTGCACTGCCGACCACGCCGGAGACACCGGGTGCGGGTATCAGCGGCAACAGCAACAGCGGCGCTGGGAACGGTAACGCCGCTACGAACAACATCGCACCTGTGGCTGATGCTGTCACGCCCGTCGTAGGCAACGGGAACAATGGTATTGCTGGCGGCAACGGCGGTTCGGGCAGCGGCACCGGTGCGACGAACGGGGTTGCGCCGGTGGCTGGCGCGGTCTCGCCGGTCGTGGGCAGTGGCAACGGGAACAATGGCAACGCTGGCGGCAACGGCGGTTCGGGCAGCGGCACCGGTGCGACGAACGGGGTTGCGCCGGTGGCTGGCGCGGTCCCGCCGGTCGTGGGCAGTGGCAACGGGAACAATGGCAAAGCTGGCGGCAACGGCGGTTCGGGCAGCGGCACCGGT
>JANNCK010000231.1:0-9916 GCA_031386545.1 Sphingomonadales bacterium | reverse complement strand
AGACTGCCCCACCCCAACCCCTGCCCTGAAGGGGAGGGGCTTAGAAAGCCGCGCCATGGTCGCTTCGATCCGCTCAACCGCGGCATCCACCCGACCCCCAGGCCAAACTGGTGCAACGACAAACAGCCGGTCGGCCAGCCGGTCGAACACCAACACAATCGTTGGCCGTACAAAGATCATGTCGGGCAGGTTTAGCGGGTTTGCGGGCGGGCGGGGCAGGGTTTCGACCAACCCCACCGTCTCATAGCCGAAATAGCCGACCAGACATGCGAGGGCGCTCGGCAACCCCTCGGGGACGTCGATACGGCACGAAGCGACCAGCGCGCGCAGCGCGACCAATGTCGTTTCCGCCAAAGGTTCGAACGCGTCATGATCCGTCAGCCAGTGCCGGTTGACCTCCGCCGCCGTGCCGTGCGCGCGGAACACCAGATCCGGGGCGAGGCCGATCAGGCTGTAGCGCCCGCGCACCGCGCCGCCCTCAACCGATTCAAGCAGGAAATCTCCGCGTCCACTTTCGATCAGCTTGAGCGCCGCCGACACCGGCGTCTCGGTATCGGCAACCATGTCGCGCCACACCAGCGCAGGCTTGCCCTCACCAAGAAGCTGCGCCGCCGCCGCGTCGCGCGCAGCGACTTCTGTCGTCACCGTGCGCCTGTCAGCGCGCGCTTCAACCGGGCAATCGCGGCATCGTCCTTTTTGACGCCGACATCGGCGCGGATCGCACTAGCGAATTGCTGGACATATTCGTCACCGACCGCGCCTGACAATTGCTGCTGCGTTGCTTCGACCAGACCGGGAGCAGCGCGCGCATCGCCGCGCTGGATCTTGTCGACATAAACGACGAACCAACCCTGACGTCCCTCGATCTGCAGCGCACGCGCGCGCTTTGCTGGCATCGCGAACATCAACGCGAGGGGTGGGGGCACCTTCTCCTGCGCTTGTGCGAGGTCGATCCGCCGGGCCCCTGCCGGTTTAGGCGCGGGCAGTGGTACGCCAAGCGTCTGGAGCGCAGCAGCCAATGGCGTTCCGCTATTCACGGCTGCAACGACTTTGTCAGCGGCAATTTTGGCGGCCTTTGACCCCTTGTCGATCTGGACATCGGCCGTCACCATCGGACGTAATTCAGCCAATGGCTTGGGCGCAGCGGGCACTGTACGGTCGAGCTTCCACAGGACATAGCCCGCGCCGCCCGCAAGTGTCGTGACTGACGGGTCATCATCCGGCTCGACGCGAAACGCATCGGCGATAACCGCACTTACCTCGGGCGGTGCCTGATACCCCGCCACGTCGAATGCACGACCGCCGTTGGTCAATGGCGGCGTGGTTACAACGGTCAGAGCGTGTTTTTTGATGACCTCGTCGAAGGTCGCATTGTTGCTGATGTCGTCTTCGATGGCGCTGACAAATTCGGCAATCGCGCGGGTTTCTTTTTGCGCGGTGATTTCAGCAGCAAGCTTGGCACGGACCGCCGCCAGCGGTGTCGCTGCTAAGCTTTGGATCGCGTCGACACGGACAATGTGAAAGCCAAGACCCGAGCGTTCAACAGCGGCGAAGCCACCCTTGGCGGCTGCGAACGCTGCTTCGGCGACGCGCGCGCCAGTCAATTGCCCAAACGCCTTTTTGTCGGTGAGCGCGACGGGCAGGGCGTCGCGCTGCACGCTCTTGCCCGCGTCAGCCATCGACATGCCGCCTTTGACCTTGGCAAGCAGATCGTTGGCCTGCGCCTGAGTTGGCACGATAAACTGAGTGAAGGCCCGCTTGTCGCGCGCCGCATAGGCGGGGTCGGCAGCATAAACTGCCTGAATTTCCGCATCTGTTGCCACGGCCTTGACCGTGACGTTCGACTTGTCGAACCTAGCAAAGCGCACGATGCGACGCTCAGGTACGGTGTAGCGGACAAGGTTGCGCTGGTAGAAAGTTTGCAGCTCGGCATCGGTCGGTGCGGTCTTCGGCATGAACGCCTCGCTAGACACAACCGCGATCTCGCCCGTGCGGCTTTCGAGCAGCAAAGAAGCATAGGGCATGATGAGCCCGGTCGGTACCCGCGCCGCACCTGCTGCTGGAATCGCGAGCATTTTGGTCAGTGCTTCGCGTCCGAAATCAGCGCGAACGATAGCTTCGGTTAATTTACGCTGCTGCAAAACCTGCACAAACGTCGTCTGGTCGAACTTGCCGGTCGGGCCATTGAAGGCCGAGATGCTGGCGATTGCCCCATCAACCAGTTTCTTGCTGGCGATCATGCCCTGGCTGGCGGCGAAAATTTCGAGCGCACGGCCAGTTGCGGTCAGATCGACAGTCTTTTCGACGCCGCCCGCCGCGACGAATTGCGCCATATCCATTTCAGGATTGCGCTGGCGCTCGCCGTCGAGCTGGTTCTGTACGCGGCGGGCTAGCTCGTTCTCGTCTACGGCCTTGCCGCCGACCGTTGCGACCGCGCCGCCGGTTCCGGTTACGCTACCGCCACCGAGACCGCCGTTGCCTTCGTACAGGGTGACGACAAACGCGATCAGGATCAGCGCGAAAATGCCGAGGCCAAGGGGGGATTTCGAGAAACGGCGGAGAAAACTAAGCATGATTAAACCTTGAGCGCATGGAGCCGTCCTCATAGAGGCACCGCATGACCCTTCGCAAGCCAAGTCCTCGCAAACTCGTCGCTGGAAACTGGAAGATGCACGGCAACCTTGCCGCGCTCGCCGAACTCGACACAATTGCTACCGCAGCGCAGGGATGCGGGGTCGATGTCGCGATATGTCCGCCATTCACCCTCATTTCCGCTGCGGTCGGCAGACCCGGTCTCGCCATCGGCGCACAGGATTGTCACGCGGCGGCCAAAGGCGCGCACACCGGCTGCGTTTCAGCAGCGATGCTGGTCGAGGCGGGCGCAACCCTTTGCATCGTCGGCCATAGCGAGCGTCGCGCCGACAATCACGAAACCGATGCCGAGGTAAAAGCCAAGGCCGAGGCTGTGATTGCGGCGGGCATGACCGCGATTGTCTGCGTCGGCGAAACCGTTGAACAGCGCCAAGCTGGTGACGCCATTTCGGTGGTGGAAAGCCAACTCGCGGGATCATTGCCTGCTTTGCGTGACGCGCTCGTCGTCGCTTACGAACCCGTTTGGGCCATTGGCACCGGCCTGACCCCTTCCACCGCCGATGTCGCCGAAATGCACGCGGCGATCCGCGCCATTGTCGGCCCCGATGTTCGCATTCTCTATGGCGGATCAGTCAAGCCGTCGAACGCCATTGAATTGCTCCATGTCGCCAATGTCGACGGTGCGCTGGTCGGCGGCGCAAGCTTGACCGCGGCGGATTTCGTGCCGATCATCACGGCTGCAAATGCCCGCTAGAGGCAAATGCATTTTGGGGGAGAATGCAATGTTGAAGTCTTATCCGTTTATCTCGCTTAGTCAGGCGCTGGTCCTTGCCCGTGTCGCAACTGCGATACTGTTCATGGCCCATGCCATTGCCCGCATCATGCTCGGGACGATTCCGCAATTCGGGAAATTCATGGAATCGGTCGGATTTCCGCAAGGCGTTGCCGTGGTCTGGGCCATTACAATGGTCGAGCTGGTCGCAGGGACAATGATGATTCTAAATCGTCAGGTCCGCTATGCCGCTACGGCGCTGTTTGCGATTGCCGCGACGGGAATTGTGTTGATCCACCGCCAGATCGGCTGGTTCGTCGGCGAGCACGGCACGGGCGGCAGCGAATATAGTGTCGCGCTGATGGTGTTACTGGTCGTCATTGCGGCCGCGGATCGGCGTGAGGGCGCGCAGTTGTAACTTTGAGTCCTGACCGCTATCTGCGCGGCAACTTCACCTAATCACGAATAGAACGCGCCCCCATGCTGACCTTCCTCCTTGTCGTCCAGGCAATCGTTGCCGTCCTGCTCGTCGGTGTTATCCTGATGCAGCAGTCGGAAGGCGGAGGGCTCGGCATGGGCGGTAGCCCGACCGGATTAATGTCGGCACGCGGCGCAGCGGATTTTCTGACGCGCGCGACGACGTTCCTCGCCGCACTGTTTATCGGCCTGTCGATCTTGCACGCCGTGCTCGCGACGCGCACGGGTTCGGGTGTTTCGACAATCGACACCTCGCTTGCGCGCCCACAAGCTCCCGTTGCGCCAGCCAGCCAGCCGGGTGTTCCACCCGCGGGTCAGTCGGGCGCGCCAACTTCAGGCCCGCTGGCGAACACGCCTGCACCGACCGCGACACAGGCTGTCGTGCCGATGGCAACCGCCAAGCCCAAGGTCCAGACCGCGCCGGTACGCACCCCGCGCCCCGTCGTTCGCACCGAAGCCCCGCGTAGCGTCACACCGCCACCAGTGACGACAACCGTGACACCGTCGATCCCGAAGGCCACGCCTTCGCCAGCGCCCTCGACGACGCAAGGCCCGCCCGCCAACGCCAATTAAAATCGCTGGATTAGGATTCGTTGCCTTGCCCTTTGCGGGCAGTGAGGGGTAAGCGCATTCTCCCATGGCGCGGTTCATTTTTATCACCGGCGGCGTGGTTTCCTCGCTTGGCAAAGGGCTCATGGCGGCATCGCTTGCGGCACTCCTGCAAGCGCGCGGCTACCGCGTTCGAATCCGGAAATTCGACCCATATCTCAACGTCGATCCCGGCACGATGTCGCCGTACCAGCATGGCGAGGTCTATGTGACTGACGACGGGGCGGAGACTGACCTCGACCTCGGCCACTATGAACGCTTTACCGGGGTCGCGTCGCGCCAGTCAGACAATGTGACCTCGGGCCGCATTTACCAGCAGATTATCCAGCGCGAGCGACGCGGCGATTATCTCGGTGCAACCGTGCAGGTCATCCCGCACGTCACCGACGCGATCAAGGCGTTTGCGATGAGCGAAATCGACGACCTCGATTTCGTCCTGTGCGAAATCGGCGGGACTGTCGGCGACATCGAATCGCTGCCGTTCATCGAGGCGATTCGCCAGCTTCGTAACGATCTCGGGCGCGGCAATAGCGTTTCCATTCATTTGACGCTGGTTCCCTATATTACGGCTGCCGGAGAGCTGAAAACCAAGCCCACGCAGCATAGTGTCCGCGAACTTGCGGCACTTGGCGTCCAGCCCGACGTGCTCGTCTGCCGCAGCGAACATCCTCTACCCGATAGTGACCGCGCCAAAATCGCGCTGTTTTGCAACGTCCGCAAGGAAGCGGTGATCTCTGCGCTCGACGCAAAGACCATTTATGCGGTGCCGTTGCAGTATCATGGTGAAGGTCTCGACGAGGAAGTGCTGCGCGCGTTCGGAATCGAACCTGCTGCCGACCCGGATTTGTCGCGCTGGTCGGAAATCGAGGACCGTCTCGCCAATCCCGAGGGCGAAGTCATCGTCGGCGTCGTCGGCAAATATGTCGGACTTCCCGATGCGTATAAATCGCTCAACGAAGCCCTGATCCACGGCGGCATCGCCAACAAGGTCAAGGTGAAGATCGAGTGGATCGATGCCGAGCTGTTCGAACAGCCCGATAGCGACGTTGCCGCGCGGCTCGAACCGCTGAACGCGATTCTTGTGCCAGGGGCTTTTGGCGAGCGCGGGGCAGAAGGAAAGATCGCCAGCGTCCGCTTCGCCCGTGAACGCGAAATCCCCTATTTTGGCATTTGTTTCGGGATGCAGATGGCGTGCATCGAAGGCGCCCGGAATGTGGCGGGCATCGCCAAGGCCAGCTCGACCGAATTCGGCCCCACCGACGAGCCGGTCGTCGGCATCATCACCGAATGGATGAGTGCAGAAGGCGTGCAGAAGCGCGAGGCCGGCGGTGACCTTGGCGGCACGATGCGGCTGGGCGCTTACGGGGCGAAGCTTGCTGGCAACAGCGTGGTGTCGTCGATCTACGCCGACACAGAAATCAGCGAACGCCACCGCCACCGCTGGGAAGTGAACACCGCATATAAGGAGCGGCTGGAGGCGGGCGGTCTGGTGTTCAGCGGCATGTCGCCCGACGGGATGCTCCCTGAAATCGTCGAGCGGCCCGATCATCCGTGGTTCGTCGGCGTCCAGTTCCACCCCGAGCTAAAGTCCAAACCCTTTGCCCCGCACCCATTGTTCGCGAGCTTTATCGCAGCAGCGGTCAAGCAGAGCCGGTTGGTTTAGGGCGTCGTGCGTTAAAGCAGCAACATCCGTGAAACACCGACTTCCCTGAGCCTGTCGAAGGGTTCTTCTTCTTCTTCTTCTTCTGGCCGGGATCCAGAAGAAGAAAGGGGCTTCGACAAGCTCAGCCAAGTCGGTGTTGGCTCACATTTGACGCACGATGCTCTAAGCCCGAATCAAGTCCAAGCCGACGGTGATTGCAAAGAAATCAGACCGTTCGTTAGGTCAGACCGTGCGTCTGGGACGAGCGATTACCGCCGTCCGACCCGGTTTTTGCGCGCGGCATATTTCGCGTCGCGTATGGCCTTTTGCTCGGCTTCGGTCAGCGCAGGCGGCGGGGCTGCTTCGGCGGCCTTCAGCGCGTCTTCTTCTTTCTTGCGCGCTTTCTCCAACTCGCGGGCGGCGAGTTTCTCGGTGCGCGCAAGTGTGGCGGCGGCTTCGCGGGCGAGGCGCGCGTCGCGGCGCTGGGCCACGGCGGCTTCGTCCACCGCAACCGGCGGCTTGGCACGCAGCTTGTCGAGCGCGGCTTGTTTGGCCTTGGCCGCGAGCGCAGCGCGCTCCTGAAAGGTCGGCAGTTTAAACGCCATAGATTTTTCGAGTTCCATTAAAGGTGGGCGGGGCTATCGCCCCAACGCGCCGCCGATAGCGCAGAACGGCGAATTGACAAACCTGCAAGAAAGAGCGGCCTGAATGAAACCTCGTGAATTAATCGGAACGGCCCTAATTCCAGGTGGCGAGGAGCTTCGCCTGTTCCGGCGCGGGGACGATTTTATGATCGTGCTCGACCGCAATGAATTGATGAATAGCCGGATGAGCGGGTCCGAAGAAGCACTGGCGGTGATGACCTGCGACCGGCTGGGCGCGGGCATCGCGCCCCACCTCCTCATCGGCGGCTATGGCATGGGATTCACCCTGCGCGCCGCCCTGGCGATTCTCGCTCCCGGTGCCCGCGTGACGGTGGCCGAACTTGTCCCCGAAATCATCACTTGGGCGCGTGGGCCGATGGCGGCACTGGCGGCAGGCTGCCTCGATGATTCCCGCGTAGAACTGGTCGAGCGCGATGTCGCGGCGGTGATCGCGGCGGCCCCCGGCAGTTATGATGCGATTTTGCTTGACGTCGACAATGGTCCCGACGGCCTGTCGCGCGCCGCCAACGACAGGCTCTATTCGATGAAGGGGCTGGCGCTGGCAAAGGCGGCGCTTCGGGCGGGCGGCATCTTGGCGGTCTGGTCCGCAGGCCCTGACGCCGCATTTTCGCGCCGGTTGAAAGACTCGGGGTTCGTTGTCGAGGAAGTCGCTGTCCGTGCACGCAGCAACGGGAAGGGCCCCCGGCACGTCATCTGGTTTGCCCAAACGGAGTAACGGGTGCAGGCGTCGCTGTAAGGCATTCCGAGCTTCGGATTGCTCGATTCGATTGTGATAGGCGGGGGGAACCGTAAATGACCCACGGCATCAGCTTCCGCGACGCCACCCGCGTCTGGCTCCGCATTGCCCTGCTCAGCTTCGGCGGCCCCGCCGGACAGATCGCCGTAATGCACCGCATCCTCGTCGACGAGAAACGCTGGATTGGCGAGCGGCGCTTTTTGCACGCGCTCAATTTCTGCATGTTGCTGCCCGGCCCGGAGGCACAGCAGCTGGCGACCTATATCGGCTGGCTGCTCCACGGCGTGCGTGGCGGGCTGGTTGCGGGGTTCCTGTTTGTGCTGCCGGGCGCGGTGGCGATCCTTGCACTGTCGTGGATTTACGTCCTGTACGGCAATGTCGGGCCGGTCGAGGCGTTGTTCTTTGGGCTAAAGGCGGCGGTGCTGGCGATTGTCGTGCAGGCGGTGGTGCGGATCGGGGGCAGGGCGCTCAAATCCACCGCCAGTCGCGTGCTTGCCGCCGCCGCCTTCGTCGCGATTTTCTTTTTCGCGGCACCGTTTCCGCTGATTATAGCGGTGGCAGGTGTGATTGGGTGGACAGCGGGACGGCGTGGCTCAAACGCATTTTCGGGTAGCGGTCACGGCGGATCGGGCGCGGGGTTGGCAGATGCTGATTCGGCACTTGGCGACGGACCCGTCACGCACCCGGCATCGCGGACACGCAATGCCGCATTGATTATCGCCACGCTATGGTTGTTGCCAGTTGTTGCGCTCGCACTGTTTGCGCCGGACAGCGTGTGGATCGACATTGCTGCGTTTTTCAGCTGGATGGCCGTGGTGACCTTTGGCGGGGCCTATGCGGTGCTCGCCTATGTCGCTCAGCAAGGAGTAGAGCAGTATCATTGGCTGACCGCGCGCGAGATGCTCGACGGGCTGGGTCTCGCGGAAACGACGCCCGGGCCGTTGATTATGGTGACGCAGTTCGTCGGTTTCTTGGGCGCGTTCCGGGCATCTAACGGCCTGCCGCCGCTATTGGCCGGCACGCTCGGTGCTATCCTCACGACATGGGTGACATTCCTGCCGTGTTTCGTCTGGATATTTGCAGGTGCCCCGTTCATCGAGCGGCTGCGGGGCAACGCCGCACTCGCCTCGGCTTTAGGCGCGATCACGGCAGCGGTGGTGGGCGTTATCCTTAATCTCGCGATCTGGTTCGCGCTGCATTTCCTGTTTGCGCGGGTACAGGAGGTACGCACCGGCCCCCTGCTTTTCGAAATGCCGGTTGCCGCGAGCCTCGATCCATTCGCGGCAGGGCTGTCGATGCTCGCTATCGTCTGGCTGTTCGTGTTGAAGCGCAGCGTGTTTGAAACGCTGGCCGTGGCGGCAGCGGGCGGGCTCATGCTGAAGCTGCTGATCCCCTGAAATGCCGCCAAAAACACGAATGCCCGGATCTTGCGATCCGGGCACCCGCGTGACGATTGCTCGTCAGCCCCCTTGACTGTTTTCGTCCCGGCTCGACGCGCTCCCCTGTGGGCGTGCGGAGCCGAAACATCCCTGAACCGCGGCCATTGTCCGTCGTGTCAGGAGGGTGACGCTAGGGAAGGGTTGTTAGAATGTCATCCGCCGATGCCGCTTCGCGCAACGATTAGACGTGGCGTGTGGGAATCGCGCAACACTGTCAGCTCTTTGCCGTTGCGGTTGCCAGTCGTCACCGTGCCGCCTAATCGCGACAACCATGCTGCTGAACCCCTATGAGACGATGATTGCGCGGCGATATCTGCTGCCCGGCCGCAGCGAGGCGTTCATCGCCATCGTCGCCTCGATCAGCCTGGTTGCGGTCGCGCTCGGCGTTGCCGCGCTGGTGATCGTGATGAGCGTGATGAACGGGTTTCGCGCCGAACTGTTTGACAAGACCATCGGGTTGAACGGTCATGCCGTCGTGCAGGGCTATGGCGGGCGGCTGGCGGATTGGCGCGAGATTGCCGAGATGGCGCGCAAGACGCCGGGGGTCACCTCTGCAACGCCGCTGATCGAACAACCGCTGATGGCGACGCACAACGGGCGCGTCGAAGGGGTGCTGGTCCGCGGCGAGCGGATCGAGGACATGCGCGGCAACCAAACCTTTGAAGTGAAGGCGGGCAAGATAGCCGATGTCACCGTCGGCAGCGGCAATATCGCTATTGGCTCGCGGCTGGCGGAGATGCTCGGTGCACAGGTTGGATCGACGATCAGCCTGATCTCACCCGACGGGCAGACGACGCCCTTTGGCAGTGTGCCGCGCATCGTCGGCTACCGCGTGGCTGCGATTTTCGAGATCGGCTTGTATGATTACGACAAGGCGTTCGTGATGATGCCGATCCCTGACGCGCAACAACTGCTGTTGCTTGGTGACCAGGTCGGCATGATCGAGGTGCAGACGACCGATGCCGATGACGTCCAGAACATCCT
>JANNCK010000130.1:0-1648 GCA_031386545.1 Sphingomonadales bacterium | reverse complement strand
AAACCGAACACCGGACCGCCCATCGATTCGATGGCGACATTGCCTGCCAGAATGAACAGGTCGGCCCAGCTGATCTGTGCCCCGTACTTCTGCTTGACCGGCCACAACAGGCGGCGCGCCTTGTCGAGGTTGCCGTTATCCGGCCACGAATTGAGCGGCGCAAACCGCTGCTGGCCCGACGATGAGCCGCCACGTCCGTCGGCGGTGCGATAGGTGCCCGCCGCGTGCCATGCCATGCGGATGAAGAACGGGCCGTAATGCCCGTAATCCGCCGGCCACCACGCTTTGCTCTCGGTCATCAGCGCAGTCAGGTCGGCCTTCAGCGCGGCATAATCGATGGTCTTGAATGCTTCGGCATAGCTGAAGTCCGCGCCCATCGGATCGGGCGAGCCGCCGTTTTGCGACAGGATTTCGGTCGGCAGCGCATCGGGCCACCAATCCTTGTTCGAACGACCCAGCAGCGAGCGCATCTTGATCTCGCCGCCGCCGCGCATCGGGCAGCCCTCGCCTGGTTCCACATCGGCCATGTCGCAAATTCCTCTCGTTGGTTGAGTCTGTTGTGACGAATGTCGGCGCGCGCCGCTAATTTGTCCAATCGATTAAACTGGACGCAGTGATCGTTTTAACGGGTCAATCGGGCAGGACGGCTGCCATCGCCTTTGCAAGCGCGCGGAAATCCTCGGCGCGTGCACTCCCCGCCCGCCAGACCAGCGCGATACGCCGTTCCGCGCCCGCGCCGAGCGGCACCGCCCTGATCCGCCGCCCGCGCAGCAGCCCTGCGTCAATGGCGAGTTGCGGCACGAATGTGCTGCCCAGCCCCGCCTCGACCATCTCGACCAGCGTATGCAGCGAGGTTGCCACCATCGCTGCCTCACGCCCGCGCGGCAGACCGCAGCCGGTCAGGCCGTGTTCGTTGAGGCAATGCCCGTCCTCAAGCATCAGCAGCGTATCGGGTTCGGGCAATTCGCCCGTGCTCGCTTCGGGCATCCCCAGCAACAGCGGATCACGCCGGATTTCCTGCGCATCGATGCGCCCGCAGTCGAACGGCAGAGCGAGCACGACACAGTCGAGCGCCCCCCGGTGCAGCGCCGCGCACGCCGCCTCGCTGGTCGATTCCCGAATCCGCAGGGTCAGCGCCGGAAATTGCGCGCGCAACGGCCCCAGCACGCGCGGCAACAGGAACGGCGCAATCGTCGGAATAATGCCGAGATGGAGCACCCCCGTCAGCGGTGCCGACGCGGTCGCGGCAAATTCGGTCAGCGCGACGCTCGCCTCGACAACCTGCCGTGCGCGGGCGACATAGGCCTCGCCCAGATCGGTAAACCGCACCGACCGCCGCGTCCGCTCGACCAGCATGACCCCGACGAGCCGCTCCAGCTCGGCAATCCCCGCCGACAAGGTTGACTGCCCCACCCCAAGCGCCGCCGCCGCTTTCCCGAAATGCCGCTGGGCATCGAGTTCGACGAGGTAGCGCAGTTGGCGGAGCGAGGGAGTGAAGGTGGTCATATGCCCGTGCATAGGCCCGATTTGCAGAAACGATAAAGCGCTCCCGCCAAACCAGTTCAAACCGCGTCGGCGGGCCGCGTTTCGTGCAAAATCAGCGCAGGGAACGGGGCCGTTCCCAGACACCCGCACTCAGATGTTGCCG
>JANNCK010000120.1:0-1751 GCA_031386545.1 Sphingomonadales bacterium | reverse complement strand
GCGATTTCGACAGCGGCCGAAGAGACCAAGAACCCCGGCCGTGACCTCGCCATCGGCATTGTCGGGTCGATGGTGGTGTGCGTCGCCATCTATATGGCAGTCGCGGTGACGGCGGTGGGCGCATTGTCGTACACGCGCTTTGCCAACAGCGCCGAGCCGCTGGCGCTGATCCTGCGTGAAATCGGGCAGGGCGGAGCGGCAACCTTCCTCGCCGGGTCTGCGGTGATTGCATTGCCGACGGTGCTGCTCGCATTCTTTTACGGGCAAAGCCGGATATTCTTTGTTATGGCGCGTGACGGGTTATTGCCCGCCAGTCTTGCCCGTGTGTCGGCGCGGGGCACGCCGGTCCGGATTACGTTGATGACCGCTGTCATAGTGGCGATCCTTGCAGGTCTGTTGCCACTTGGTGAGATTGCGGCGCTGGCCAATGCGGGAACACTGGCGGCGTTTATTGCGGTCTGCGTGTGTCTGGTTGTCCTGCGACGGCAAGCCCCCGATGCGGTGCGCCCGTTCCGGACCCCGCTTGCGTGGTTTGTCGGGCCGGCTGGTGTGCTTGGTTGCCTCTATTTGTTTGCGAGCCTGCCCAGCCGGACCCAGCTCTATTTCCTTATTTGGAACGTGCTTGGTTTGCTCGTCTACTTCCTGTGGGCACGCCACCGCGCGGTCGCGCGCTGACGCCCTGCCCGCGACGGGACATTCGCTTGCAATCACGCTCTTGCCCGACGCCGTAAAGCGGTTCAGCATGAAGTAAATTCAGGGTGCAACTGAGCGCCGAGACGGGAGTACAAGATGCAGCAACTGAGCGGGCAGGACGCAAGTTTCGTCTATATGGAAACGCCATCGACGCCGATGCACATCGGATCGGTCGGTATCTATGATCCCTCGACGGCACCGAACGGTTTTGTCCGGTTCAAGGACATTTTGCAGTTCATCGAGAGCCGCCTCGGCGGTGCCAAGTCGTTCCGCGAGCGGCTGGTGCGGGTGCCCTTTGATCTCGATCATCCATATTGGATACAGGATCCCGATTTCGACATTGAATATCATGTCCGCCACATTGCGCTGCCGTCGCCCGGCGACTGGCGCCAGCTGTGTATCCAGGTCGCGCGGCTGCACTCGCGGCCGATGGACCTGACCAAGCCGCTGTGGGAATTCATCATCGTCGAGGGCCTCGACAATATCGAGGGGCTGCCCAAAGGCTGTTTTGCGCTGGTGGCGAAGGTTCATCATGCTGCCATTGATGGCATGTCTGGCGTCGAAATGTCGGCAGCCGTGCATGATCTGTCGCCCGACAAGTCGAACCGCTATCCTGAAGAGGGCTGGAAGGCCGAGCAGAAACCGGGTATCGGCGAGCTGTTGATCTCCGGCTATTTCAACACGTTGCGCCAGCCCATGCGCTATATGGAAACGGTGGCGCGTAGTGTGCCCGGCCTGACGCGGCTGGCCAATGAAATCCGTAAAGGTGACGTGTCGATTGCGGGCGCGCGGACTCCGCCCAAGACGCGCTTCAATGCCAAGGTCTCATCGCACCGCGTATTTGACGGGGTGTCGTTCCCGCTGAACGATGTCCGCACGATCAAGAGCGCAGTGCCGGGGGCGACGGTCAATGACGCGATCCTCGCGATCATCGGAGGTGGTTTGCGTAATTATCTGAATGATAAGGGCGAACTCCCCGAAGCCAATTTGACCGCGATGGCACCGATTTCAGTGCGGCAAGAGGGCGAGAAGGCTGCGCTCGGCAATCTTGTTTCGGC
>JANNCK010000075.1:0-2731 GCA_031386545.1 Sphingomonadales bacterium | reverse complement strand
AGACGACGACGGCGATTAATGTCGGGACGGCGCTTGCCGCAATGGGCTGGCGCACGCTGCTGATCGATCTTGATCCACAGGGCAACGCCTCCACAGGTCTTGGTGTGCATCATTCCGAGCGCATCCGGTCGAGCTATGAATTGCTTACTGGCGACTGCACGCTTTCCGAAGCCGTGATCCCGACAAAAGTGCCTCGCCTCGATCTGATCGCCGCCACTGTTGATCTTTCGGGCGCAGAGATCGAGCTGGTCGACTACGAGAATCGCACGGATCGCTTGAGGCTGGCGCTCGGCGAAGCGGCCGATGCGCGCTGGGATATTTGTCTGATCGACTGCCCACCTTCGCTTGGACTGCTGACGATCAACGCGATGGTTGCGGCACAGTCGCTGCTGGTGCCGCTGCAATGCGAATTCTTTGCGCTGGAGGGATTGTCGCAGCTGCTCCAGACCATTGAGCGCATCCGCGCAAAGTTCAACCCGACGCTCGGCATCCTTGGCGTTGCGCTCACGATGTATGACCGCCGCAACCGCCTGACCGAACAGGTCGCGCAGGACGTGCGGGCGTGTCTGGGCAGTGCGGTGTTCACCACCGTCATCCCGCGAAATGTCCGCCTGTCCGAAGCACCAAGCCACGGCCTGCCCGCGCTGATCTATGACATGCGCTGTTCTGGGTCGGAGGCCTATATGGCGCTTTCACGCGAACTCCTCGGGCGCTTGCCGCCGCTTAGCCAGGCGGAAGCCGCATGAGCGACAATATTGAATCAATCATTCCGAAGCGTCGCTCGCCGGGTCTCGGGCGGGGCTTGTCGGCGCTGCTCGGCGATGCGACGCCGGTCGAAACAAACCGCCCTGACGGGGTTCGCGAGATCGCGATTGCTGACATTACACCGCATCCCGGCCAGCCGCGTCGCCATTTCGATGACGAGGCGCTAGCCGAACTTGCCGCGTCGATCGGGACGCGCGGCGTGCTCCAGCCCATCGTCGTGCGGCCTGTCGGCGGCGACCGGTATCAGATTGTCGCGGGCGAGCGCCGCTGGCGCGCCGCACAGGCGGCGCGGCTGCATAGCATTCCCGCCATCGTCCGCGTGTTCGACGAAGGCACAACACTCGAAATCGCACTGATCGAGAATATCCAGCGCGAACAGCTTAATGCCATCGAGGAAGGCGAGGCCTATCGCCGCCTGATCGACGCGCATGGCCATAGCGCCGATGCGCTCGGCAAATTGCTCCACAAATCTCGCAGCCATATCGCCAATCTGATGCGGCTCGTCGATCTGCCCGCGTCGGTACGCGCGCTGATCGCCGACGGTCGATTGCAAATGGGCCATGCGCGGGCACTAATCGGGTTCGACGGGGCCGAAGAACTTGCCGAAAAGATCGTGGCGGAGGGCCTATCGGTTCGCGCAGTCGAAGCCATTGTAAAAAAAGCGAAAAAACCCGCACCGATTGAATATAAGTCGATGCCGGAACGTGGGTCTAATGCGGATATTGCGCTGCTCGAACGGCAATTGGGTGACCTACTCGGCCTGAAAGTTGCGATCAGCCATAAGGGCGGCGTTGGGACTGTCGGCGTGTCTTATGCGACGCTCGATCAGCTTGACATGATCTGCCAGCGGCTAAGCGGCGGACCGGTTTAGCGCCGTCGCGCGGCAGCACGCGCCATGCCCAGCATCGCGGTATGGGCCAGCACGTCGCCCGCTGTTCCCGGCATTTTGACCGCCGCTTCGGCTTCCATACTCAAGCGGTGTGCCGTCGCAGCTGAGTCGGGCGACCAGTGCCGCGTCTCGCGCTCGACCGCGTCCATCTCGCGCTTGTTGCCACGGGGCATTTGTCCGCCGCGCCGCGCCGATAATGCGCGCGCGATCATCAGCGCACGCCGGTCGATAGCGCGCAGTCCTGGGATGACTTCTGCGGCGGCATCGCCTGAAATTTCCTTAGCTAATTCAGCAACTTTGCCGTCGAACAGGGCGTCAACCACATCCCACGCCTCGCGCACGTCGATGGCGGCCCCCACCGCTTCGATGTCGGCGCGCTCGACGGGGCGGGGCCGGTCAGGCGACGCATCGACGTAAAGTGCCAATTTTTCCAGTTCGCGCATCATGAGTGCGCGGTCGCCTGCGGTTGCCTCGACAAGCAGCCGCGCCGCGTCGCTGCTCAGCCGCGCCCCCATTGTCCGACCGATCTGGATAGCGATGGCGTCGGCCTTCTGTCCCTCGGGCTTCCAGCTCTGGAAGGCGAGCACGCGCCGGTCGTCGAGCGCGCGTTTCAGTAATGCCGACGTTTTGGGCAGATTGCCCGCGACGACCACAACCGGGCAGCCCTCGGGCGCATCAAGCAAAGCTTCGACCGCGCGCAAAATATCGTCGCCGCCCGTCACCCGAATCCAGCGCGGGCCGCCGAACATAGTGATGGAGGTGGCCTCGTCGGGCAGCCGTGCTGGATCTTCCTTGAGTGCCGCGCCGTCGAGATCGACGCGCTCGGCGTCTGCTCCCATCGCGGCGGCGAGCCGATCGGAAAGTGCGCGCGACCCCGCTTCGTCGGGACCATAAAGTAGCGCGAGTTTGCAGTCGGGGCCGGGCGTATCGAGCGCCCGCCCGATCTGGGCCTCGTTCGCCTTCACTTGTCCGTCTGCGAGGGCGTTTCTGCCATACGTTTGGCGTAGAGCGCGACGCGCGACACGATCTGGTCGGCGACCACGCCAGTCAGTCGTTCGAGTGCGGTGTTTTCGGCGG
>JANNCK010000058.1:0-3738 GCA_031386545.1 Sphingomonadales bacterium | reverse complement strand
GGCCAGATGCTCGCTGCGCTGACCGGTCGTCCGCAGGGCACGTTCGCGAGCGCCGTCACGGTCGATGGCGATAGTGTGACTGTTATCCGCGAAGTCGATGGTGGTCTCGAAACCGTCACACTCAAGACGCCCGCGATCATTACGACCGACCTGCGTCTCAACGAGCCGCGCTATGCCTCGCTGCCCAACATCATGAAGGCCAAGTCAAAGCCGATGGCGCAGAAAACGCCTGCTGATTACGGCGTTGACGTGACCAAACGTCTCACCACATTGCATGTTGTCGAGCCGCCCAAACGGGTGGCGGGCATCAAAGTTGCTGACGTCGATGCGCTGGTCGCCAAACTCAAGGACATGGGAGTCGCAGCATGAAGACCTTGGTCTGGGTCGAATATGATGCCGGAGGCATCAAGGACGCCACGCTGAGCGCGGTCACCGCCGCGTCGCAACTGGGCGAAGTCCATCTGATTGTAGCTGGCAAGGGTGTCGCTGGTGTCGGTGCCGACGCCGCGAAAATCGCGGGCGTGGGCAAGGTCCATGTCGCCGACGATGCCGCGTTCGACCATGCGCTCGCCGAAAACGTCGCGCCGCTGATCGTCGAACTGATGGGCCATCACGACGCCTTCGTCGCGCCCGCCACCGCCAACGGCAAAAACATCGCACCACGCGTTGCCGCGCTGCTCGACGTGATGCAGCTGAGCGAAATCCTGTCGGTCGAAAGCGCCGACACCTTCACGCGCCCGACCTATGCCGGCAACGCCATCGCAACCGTTCAGTCGAGCGATGCGAAGAAGGTTATCACCGTGCGCGGTACGTCGTTCGTGAAAGCCGAACGCAGTGGCGGCAGCGGGACAGTCGAGGCGGTTGCTTCGACCGGTGACAAGGGTCTGTCTTCGTTCGTCGGCGCGGAACTGTCGAAGTCCGACCGCCCCGAACTGGCCAGCGCCAAGATCATCGTCTCGGGCGGTCGCGCGCTTCAGAACAGCGAGAACTTCCACTCGATCATCGAACCGCTTGCCGACAAACTCGGCGCGGGCGTCGGCGCATCGCGTGCCGCCGTCGACGCGGGCTATGTCCCCAACGACTATCAGGTCGGCCAGACCGGCAAGATCGTCGCCCCCGAAGTCTATATCGCTATCGGCATCAGCGGCGCGATCCAGCATCTGGCGGGGATGAAGGACAGCAAGACGATCATCGCGATCAACAAGGACGAGGACGCCCCGATCTTTCAGGTGGCGGACATCGGGCTGGTCGGGGATTTGTTCAAGATCGTGCCGGAGTTGACGGAGAAGTTGTAAAAGGTTGTTATGCGAGATGGATCGCATAGCGAAAATAATCGGTGGCGTTGCCGCTCTCGCAATTTTAGCGGCAGCAGGTTATTTCTTTTATCTTCTCGTCGTGTCGAGTGACCAAACACGACTTGCAGTGCTGACTGCGATCGTGTCGGTTTGCACTTTGGTCTACACACAGCATCTCAACAGCAAACGCGAAATCGCGAGCAGACAGTTTTCGAAAAAGGCTGAGGCTTACGAAGAGATTATTGGTGCCATGACCTCTTTGATGGATGCTTCGCGACTGGGAATGGAAAGCTCGCAGGATGAACTGCTTGAGCGTCTGGCTAAGATAATGCCCAAGATATTGATTTGGGGCGGACCGGATGTGCTGAAGGCGTGGATCAAGCTTTCGACACCTGACGAGAATCCAATGGCAGCGCTCATTGCGGGAAGTGCACTCGTTACCGCTCTCCGCAAAGAATTAGGTCATACGGGTGATGCGGCGCTAGGCCCGCTGGGCGCACTGTCTGCGATGATCCGCCACGAAGATCGAGAAACCGCCGAGCCAGCTTAATACCCCATTGCAAATAGTCGGTCATGCATTACAATGTAATGCATGACCGCAAACGCTCTCGTACAAACCCGCATCAATGGCGTCGTCAAAGATGAAGCCGCTGCTGTCCTCGCCACGATGGGGCTGACGGTGTCCGATGCCGTGCGCCTGCTGCTCACCCGCGTCGCGCATGACAAGGCACTGCCGTTCGAGCCTCTAAGGCCGAACGCCGTAACGATTGCGGCGATGCAGGAAGCGCGCAAAGGCGGACTTCAAAAGTTCGACAGCATCGAGGCGCTAATGGCTGACCTGAATGCGGACGATTGAGCGACTCGGATAATTCAGGCGTGACTGGAAGGACCACCGCGACTGCCACGTTCGGCCCGATCTGGTGTTGATTTACCGCAAGCCCGATGATGACACACTGCAACTCGTTAGGCTTGGGTCACATTCAGAGCTGGGCTGGTAACGCCCACTCAATCGCCGCCAGCCCCTGACCTTCCAGAAACGCATTCGCCTGAGAGAAATGGCGGCATCCGAAAAACCCGCCATAGGCCGACAGCGGCGAGGGGTGCACCGATTTCAGCACCAGATGCCGCCCGCCTTGCGCGATGCTGTCGACGAACGCGGCTTTCTTCTGCGCGTAGCTGCCCCATAGCAGGAACACGACCGGTTCCGGCTTGGCGGCGATATGGCGGATCACGGCGTCGGTGAACTTTTCCCATCCGCGCCCTTGGTGCGACGCGGCTTTGCTCATTTCGACGGTCAGCACGCTATTGAGCAGCAGCACCCCTTGCTGCGCCCATGACTCGAGGAAACCGTGGCGCGGGCGCGGCAGGCCAAGGTCGCTTTCGAGTTCCTTGAAGATATTGACCAGCGACGGCGGCGGCGACACGCCGGGGCGGACCGAGAAGCACAGGCCGTGCGCCTGTCCCGGCCCGTGATAGGGATCCTGCCCGAGGATAACGACGCGCACCTTGTCGGGCGGGGTGAGGTCGAGCGCGCGAAACCACTCGTCGCCGCTCGGGAAAATGCGTTTGCCCGCCGCCTTCTCGGCGACAAGAAACGCCTTGAGCGTCCCCATATAGGGCGCGTCGAACTCGGTCCGCAGCGCGGCCAGCCAATCGGGGTGGAGTTTGATGCCGTCGCTCACGGCTTGCTAGCTACAAACCGCAGCACGGCCACCCCCGCCAGAGCTGACAGCAGCGACCCCATCAGCACGCCGATCTTGACCGCGTCCGCCTGTGGCTGGTCGGGAAAAGCAAGGCCGCCGATGAAAAGGCTCATCGTGAAGCCGATGCCACAGAGCAACGACACGCCGTAAACCTGCGGCCAGCTTGCTTTGCTCGGGCACGTCGCGAGCTTGAGTTTGACCGCGATCCAGACGCTGCCGAACACACCCACTTGCTTGCCGACGAACAGCCCCAGCGCAATCGCGAGTGGCAAGGGCGCGAAGGGTGCCACACCGCCACCCAGCGCGACGCCCGCATTGGCAAAGCCGAACAGTGGGACGATGCCGAACGCGACCCAGGGGTGCAGCCCATGCTCCATCTGGTGCAACGTAGAATTCTCGTCATCGGGCGTGCCGGGGGTGTTTTTGATCGGTACCGCGAGCGCCGCGAGCACACCGGCAACGGTCGCGTGGACGCCGGAGAGCAGCATGAAATACCAGAGCAGTGCGAAGGCCGTGAAATACCACAAGGGGTGCTTCACCCCGAGGCGGTTCATCGCGAACATACCGCCGAGCACGAGTAGCGACAGACCCAGCGCAGTCCAGTTCAACGCTGCCGTGTAAAACAGCGCGATAATCGCGACCGCCCCCACATCGTCAACTATGGCGACCGTCGTCAGGAACAGCTTGAGCGAGGTTGGCGCGCGGCTCCCCAGCAACGCGAGCAACCCAAGCGCGAAGGC
>JANNCK010000005.1:0-1725 GCA_031386545.1 Sphingomonadales bacterium | reverse complement strand
GAGTGTGGCCCCCCACCGCCGACTTGGCTGAGCTTGTCGAAGCCCCTCTCCTGCTTCAGGAAGCGGCAATGGCTCAACTCACCCACCTCGACGAGACCGGTGCCGCGCGCATGGTCGATGTGTCGGCGAAGGCGGACACGGCGCGCGAAGCCATCGCCGAGGGGCGGATCGAAATGTCCCCGCAGGCACTGGCCGCCATCCGCGACGGCACGACGAAAAAGGGCGATGTGCTCGCGGTTGCGCGCGTCGCGGGGATCATGGCGGCAAAGAAGACCAGCGACCTGATCCCGCTGTGTCACCCGATTGCCCTGTCATCGGTGGAGCTTGATTTCAGATTTGGCGATTTCGCCCTCGGTGAAACCAGCATCACCGCCACAGCGACCGCCCGCACCACCGGCCCGACCGGCGTCGAGATGGAGGCGCTGACCGCCGTCTCGGTCGCGCTGCTGACACTCTACGACATGGCCAAGGCGTTGGACCGGGGAATGCGGATCGAGGGGGTCCGGCTGCTGTCAAAGACCGGCGGCAAGTCGGGTGCCTGGAAATCGGGCGACCATACGGCATGATAACGCCCGAGGAAGCGCAGGCACGCATCCTCGCGCTCGGGACACCGGTGGCGGTCGAGACGGTGGCGCTGCTTGACGCAGCGGGGCGCTGGGCAGCCAGCGATGTCACCGCGCGCCGCACCCAGCCCGCGCGCGACCTGTCGGCGATGGACGGCTATGCGATCCGCTTCGCCGATCTGCCGGGGCCGTGGCGGGTGGTCGGGGAATCGGCGGCGGGATTGCCGTTCAACGGCAGCGTTAGCGCAGGAGAGGCCGCGCGTATCTTCACCGGTGCGGCGGTGCCCGAGGGCGCGGACACGGTGGTCATTCAGGAGGACATTACTGTCCTGCAAGAACCAAAGGGACTGTCCCCCCTTGGGGACTGTCCCCCTCTCCTTATTACCCTTACTGGCGACGGGCCACCGCGTGTGGGCGTGCATATCCGCCGCGCGGGGTCCGATTTTGCCAACGGCGACCGGCTAGTCACGGCAGGCAATGCCCTGACGCCTGCCGCTCTCGCACTGGCGGCGATGGGCGGACACGGCAGCGTCGCGGTGCGCCGCTGCATCCGCGTCGCAATTATCTCGACAGGGGACGAACTGGTCTTGCCGGGGACTGATGCAGGTGACAACCGCCTGCCCAATTCCAACGCGCCGATGCTGGCGGCGATGCTCGGTACGCTGCCGGTGGAGATCATCGATCTCGGCATCGTCGCCGACGACCGCACAGCAATGGCCGCCGCGTTCGCCCGCACATTTGGCGATGCTGGCGATTGCGACATCCTCGTCACCAGCGGCGGCGCGTCGGTCGGCGACCACGACCTTGTGCGCCCCGTCCTGCTCGATCTCGGCGCAACGCTCGATTTCTGGAAAGTCGCAATGCGGCCGGGCAAACCGCTTATGGCGGGCACGCTCGGCGACACCCCCGGCACCACAATCGTCCTCGGCCTCCCCGGCAATCCGGTCAGCGCGTTCGTGACCGCGACCCTGTTCCTGCTGCCGCTCGTCCGGCACCTGTCGGGCGCGCGCGATCCCCTTCCGCGCCGCATCCCCGCCACCTGCAACGCCCCCTTGCCCGGCGTCGGCCCGCGCACTGATTTCGTGCGGGCACGGTGGGCGGGAGGCGCGCTTGCCCCCCTGCCCTCGACCGACAGCGGCGCGCTGTCGAACCTTGCCCAAGC
>JANNCK010000379.1:0-6483 GCA_031386545.1 Sphingomonadales bacterium | reverse complement strand
GTCGAGCGGCTTTATAATCCCGATGCGCGGGCCGACTGGACGTTTTTGCCTGCACTCGTCGGGGTCACAGTGATGATTGCCGCGATTATGCTCGGCGCGCTCAGCCTTGCCCGCGAACGCGAGGGCGGGACATGGGAGGCGTTGCTCGCGCTGCCAGTGTATCCCGCCGAGGCTCTGATCGGTAAATTACTGCCCTATGTCGTACTTGGCACGGTGCAGGGCGGGCTTGTTCTCGCGATTGCTATACATGGTTTTGGCTTGCCAGCGCGGGGGAGCGTCGTCGCGCTGATCGTGCTGCTGCCGTTCTTCACCGCTGCGCACCTCGTTCTTGGCTATGCAATTTCGGCGCGGGCGCAGACCCAAATGGCGGCGCTACAGGGGGCGGTCGCCTTTTACCTGCCCGCGATGCTGTTGTCGGGATTTCTCTACCCGTTCGCGACATTGCCCGATTGGGCACAGCGGCTGGGTTACGTCTTTCCGCTCACCCATTTTATCCGGGCGGCGCAAGGTGCGCTGTTGCGCGGTGACGATGCCGCAACGGTGCTGGCACATGGCGAGCCGATTCTGCTGTTTCTGCTGGTGGCGCTTGCCGTTGCTCTGGCGGCACACACCCGCCGGATCGACTGAGTGTAACCGCGCGGCCTGTCTCCCCGAATAGAGGCAACATGTCGCCGTTTTCAGGAGCAGTTCAATGACAATTTTTCACGCCTTTCCGTTGGCAATCGCTGCCGTTGTCGCCGTTGCCGCTCCCGCCAGTGCTGCCGAAACGCGCAAATTCGATGCCGCCTCATTTGCCGCTGCACAGGCACAGGGCCGTCCGATCCTCGTCGATGTAAAGGCGTGGTGGTGCCCGGTCTGCGCGTCACAGGGTCGTACGATCAAGGCTGCGGTAACGGACCCGAAATATGCGCCGCTGGTCATTTTCGAGATCGATTACGACAAGCAGAAGCCCGAGTGGAAACGGCTGAATGTCCGCAAGCAATCGACACTGATCGCCTATCGCGGCACGCGCGAACTTGGCCGGATCGAGTATGAAACCGACAAGGCAAAGATCAACGCGCTGCTCGCCACCACGGTACGCTGAACCTATGGCCGACCTCAACCCGCTGCTCGCTTATACAGCGGGCGCACTGACGATATTGTCGCCGTGTGTCCTGCCGCTGGTGCCGATTGTGCTGGGCAGCGCGGCACAGGCGCACCGGTACGGGCCTTTGGCTTTGGCGGCGGGGCTGGTCGGATCGTTCACGATCACTGGCTTTGCGGTGGCGACCCTGGGCGCGGCGTCGGGGTTTGACAGCGACATCCTGCGCTATGGCGGTGCGGTGTTGCTGGTGTTGGCAGGGGGCGCTTTGCTCGTCCCCGCCGTGCAGGCGTGGCTCACGCAGGCGGCCACGCCGTTGGCCAATTGGGCGAATGCGCGACAAGCGGGAATGGAGCGGTACGGCGTCGCCGGGCAGGCCGGTATCGGCGTTCTGCTCGGCCTCGTCTGGACGCCCTGCGTTGGCCCGACTTTGGGCGCAGCGACGGTGCTCGCGGCGCAGGGTGAAAATCTGTCTGCGGTTGCCGTGACTATGGCCGCATTCGGCCTCGGCATTGCCTCTGTCCTGCTGGTGCTGGCCACTGCGACACGCAGCTTGTTTGCACGGTGGCGCGGTACGCTGATGACCACGGGGAATGGCGGCAAGCGGCTGTTGGGCGGCGTGCTCGCAATTGTCGGGCTCTTGATCCTGACGGGCGGCGATCACCTGATCGAAGGCGCGCTGATTGCGGTATCGCCCGATTGGCTGATCGAATTGACGACGTCGGTCTAGCGCCAGCTGGAATTAAAGAACCGCTCGGCAATTACTCGGTGGTATTGCCCGTAGCGTTGCCCTCGACGGCAGTGCCATTCGCCGCTTCGACGATGTTGGCGACTTCGTTTTCGGTCAGATTGTCGGTGGTTGCGTCAAGCTCTGCCGCCGAATTTTCGAGCGCGGCACCCGCGCTGTTTTCGGTGTCGGCAACATTGGTTGCGTCGGGTGTTTTGCTACAGCCGGTCAGGCCAAGCAGCACAGCGGCGGTCAACAACAGGGCGGTCTTCGTCATATTGGCGTCCCGGGAATATTTTATTGCCACATAGCGGCCACAATTGCTCCGTCAATCGCGGCGACGCTCCGGGGACAGGCGCGGGGCCGTTGCCAGTGTCAATTATTGTGGCTTGGCCAGATCCTCGGGCGCGTTCGCGATCACTGCCAACATCGCCGTCCATGCTGCGACATTCTGGCGCAGCTGGACCGGGTCGATCTTGTCGAGCGTGTCCTCGGGCGTGTGGTGCAGGTCGAAATAGCGGGTGCCGTCCTGCTGGAGGTCGACAGCCGATGCACCGGCAGCGATGATTGCCGCGACATCGGCCCCGCCCTGCGCAGCGTCACGGCTGGGCGCGATGCCAAGTGGTGCGAGGGCAACACGCAGGCGTTCGGCCACCGCTTTGGCGGCATCGGGTAGCTTGACGTCAAAGCGCCAGACACGGTCCGCCCCGAAATCGCTTTCGGCGGCAAAGGCGTGGCGTTCGCTGCCATGCGCCTTCACATAGGCTATCGCGCCGAACGTGCCGACTTCCTCGGCACCAAACCAGACGAGGCGGATCGTGCGGCGCGGTTTTTCGCTGCTATCCAGCAGACGCTTGGCCGCCGCCGTTGTGATCGCGACCCCCGCGGCGTCGTCAATCGCCCCTGTGCCCAAATCCCAGCTGTCGAGGTGCCCGCCGATCAGGACCAGCCCCGCCGCCGGGTCGGTGCCAGGTACTTCGGCAATGACATTGCCTGATTGCTGGATGCCGGTCTGGCGCGGGGTCAGCACGATTTTCATCGTCACCGTTTTGCCGCGCGCCAGCATCCGGGTGAGATTTTCGGCATCGACAATTGACAGCGCAGCGGCGGGGATGGGGGTTGCGCCCTCTGCCCAGCTTTGCACGCCGGTGTGCGGCGCGCGGCTGCTGTCGGTCCCGATCGAGCGGATCACAATGGCCGCCGCGCCCAGCTTTGATGCGACCGACGGACCCTGCCGCCGTGCCGCGCCAAATGCGCCGTAGCTCGACCCGTCCTGGGTCCGGGTCATGCGGTGGTCAACGAACACGATCTTGCCGCGCACATCCGCAGGCTTGGCGGTTTTGAGCGCGTCAAATGTGTCGAAATAAACCACCGGCGCAGTCAATCCCCCGTCCGGCGTCGCGCCCGAATTGCCGAGCGCGGCAAGGACCAGTTTCTGCGGGAAAGGGGACACAATCTCCGCCGTCTCCACACCACGCACCCAGACCGGCATGTCATAGGTTTCGATGCGGACGTTTTTGAACCCCAGCGCTTTCAGCTTCACAACCGCCCAGTCGCGGGCGCGCGCCTCGGCCTCGGTACCCGCCAGCCGCTGGCCGACTTCGGTCGTCAGTCCCTCGACGATCTCGTAGGCGAGGGTATCGCCCAGCGCGGCATCGCGGAGTTTGGCGGGGTCGGGTGCTGCGAGGGCGAGGGCGGGGAGAGCGGCGGCGAGCAGGATCAGATGTTTCATGCCGCCTGCCTAACCCGCTCTTCGCGCTCACGAAAGCCGGAAAGTCAGCGCGGGGTGTAGCGTGTTGCGGTCCAGCGATAGGATATGCCGCTGGTCTTGGTATCGACATAGCCGTTGGCGCGCATGAAGCCCCGAATCGCGCTGTCGGCGACAGTGGCGAACTTGCCCTTTCCGGCGACCATCCAGATCGCACAGGCTGGTGCAGTGCGGGCGGTGTCGAGGGCGGCGGAGATGTCAGCTTCGCTGCGTAGGATCGCCACGATCATGTCGGCGTCGGCCAGCACGGGCGCGGTCGCACGGTCGAGCGCCACCGCGAGTGCCGCATCATCAATGACGCCAAGCACGAATGCGCGCTTGCCGGTAGCCAACCCGAGCTTTTCTACCAGCGTTGGCGGGGCTTTCAGCAACGCCGCCGCCCATTTCGTCGCCTCGACCGGACCCAATTCCAGCGTCAGCATGTCGCCGGACACATCGACAGCCAGATTATCGCCGCGCGCCGTGATACCCGTAATTCCGGCCCGCGCGATCCGCGCACGAATGTCACCACGCAGGATAATCTCGGTCGATTCGAGCAGCACCTTCACCTCGGCGGTCGCGCCTTGCCATGTCGCGGTACAGATCGCTTCGCGTCCCATATTTCGATCTTATCGCTGCTGTTCGTTGGTGGCGAGAGATGTTGGTTTCACCCTAAACACCTAAAATGGCAGTTCTTGCTCGTACATCCCGCGTCAGCGGGCACATTCATCGGCCTTGTCCGCATGAGCATTCTGCCGCTTACGCGGTGAGAATTGGGAAGGTGTCGCCTTTTTAGGTGTTTAGGGTGAACCACCTTTCCTCTTTCCTCCGCGCTTCCCAATCCTCCGGTGACGCGCTATCCGCGCCGCAACTCCTCACACGCCCGCATGAAAGACCCGACCCGATGGCCGCGCAATACGCCTATGTCATGAAGGACATGACCAAGACCTTCCCCGGTGCCCCCAAGCCGGTGCTGAGCAACATCAACCTGCAATTTTATCAGGGCGCCAAGATCGGCATCGTCGGGCCGAACGGCGCGGGCAAATCTACGCTGATGAAGATCATGGCGGGCGTCGACACCGAATTCACCGGCGAGGCCTGGCCGGGCGAATACATCACGGTCGGCTATCTGGAGCAGGAGCCCCAGCTCGACACGACCAAGACGGTCCTCGAAAACGTCAAGGAAGGCGCGCGCGCGACCGCCGATCTGGTTGATCGCTTCAACGCCATTTCGGCCGAGATGGGCGAACCCACCGAGACGACCGATTTCGATGCGCTGCTGGAGGAAATGGGCGACCTGCAGGGCAAGATCGACGCGGTGGATGGCTGGACGCTCGACAGCCAATTGGGCGTCGCGATGGAGGCTCTGCGCTGCCCGCCGGGCGATATGGCGGTCGACAATCTGTCGGGCGGTGAAAAGCGCCGCATCGCGCTGACCCGGCTGCTGATCCAGAAGCCGGGCATTCTGCTGCTCGACGAGCCGACCAACCATCTCGACGCGGAAAGCGTGCAGTGGCTGGAGAGCCATTTGAAGGAATATGCGGGCGCGGTGCTGATGATCACCCATGACCGCTATTTCCTCGACAATGTCGTTGGCTGGATTCTCGAAATCGATCGCGGACGCTATTTCCCCTATGAGGGCAATTATTCGACCTATCTGGAAAAGAAGGCCAAGCGGCTGGAGCAGGAGGACCGCGAGGATTCGGGCCGCCAGACCGCGATCAAGTACGAGCTTGAGTGGATCAGGCAGGGGGCCAAGGCACGCCAGACCAAGTCGAAAGCGCGTATCGCCAAGTTCGACCAGCTGGTCGAGGCGCAGAAAAACCGTGCCCCCGGCAAGGCGCAGATCGTCATTCAGGTGCCCGAGCGACTGGGCGGCAAGGTGATCGAGGTCGATAATATCTCCAAGGCTTACGGCGACAAATTGCTGTTCGAAAACCTGTCGTTCACCCTGCCCGCGGGCGGCATCGTCGGCGTCATCGGCCCGAACGGCGCGGGTAAATCGACCTTGTTCAAGCTCATCATCGGCAGCGAGAAACCCGACACCGGTTCCATCGACATGGGCAGCACCGTGCGGCTGGGCTATGTCGACCAGAGCCGCGACCACCTCGACGACAAGAAAAACGTCTGGGAGGAAATCTCCGACGGGCTCGATTATATGAAGGTCAACGGCCACGACCAGTCGACGCGGGCCTATGTCGGCGCGTTCAACTTCAAGGGCGGCGACCAGCAGAAGAACGTCGGCAAACTGTCAGGCGGCGAACGCAACCGCGTCAACATCGCCAAGATGCTGAAGCGCGGCGGTAATGTGCTGCTGCTCGATGAACCCACCAACGACCTCGACGTCGAAACACTGGGCGCGCTGGAAGAAGCCATCGAGAATTTCGCGGGCTGCGCGGTGGTGATCAGCCATGACCGCTTCTTCCTCGACCGTCTGGCGACGCACATCCTGGCGTTCGAGGGGGATTCGCATGTTGAGTGGTTCGAGGGGAACTTCGACGCATATGAAGAGGACAAGCGGCGGCGTCTGGGCGATGCGGCGGATCGGCCTACGCGGTTGGCGTATAAGAAGTTGACGCGGTAGGCCGCGACCACGGAGAACGCTGTAATATGTCCTGTCCTGCATCCGATTGCCAAGCGGGTATCAGTCGCCAACGAGGATTGCTTGCTTCTGAGCAAACCCAGATTGGACAAGAAAGCTGGGTGGCGAGCGGCAGCAGATGCACCTACTGTGGCACGGTCTACAGTCGCTCGACGAATGGTGGTCAGATCATACACGGCTGGCTTGATAGTATGGCCGGGCAAGGCTGGGTTCCTAAGTCTGGTTAGGACGCCGTCATGCTGAACTTGTTTCAGCATCCACCCCTCCACGCTCGACATGCCAACGGCGGAGAGGTGGACCCTGAAACGAGTTCAGGGTGACGATTG
>JANNCK010000360.1:0-1542 GCA_031386545.1 Sphingomonadales bacterium | reverse complement strand
CCATGGCGGGCGAATATAGCCGTGAGTTGTCGGTCAAGGTTCACGCCGGTCAATCGCATTTCATTGGACTCGGGTTTCGCCAAGGTGGCGCACCGGGGTTCGGGCTGCGGCGAATGGACGGCGACGGTGATCGTATAGCGGACCTTGAGGACGGTGAGGACCTGGCTGAGATAGAGGAAGCGAAAGAAGCGCGTGACATCATCGTCAGGTTCAGCCTCGAACTCGCTGTCTAGCTTCGCTGCGATGTATCGCCATTTCGGGGTTGAGCGCGTTCTGCTGCCGCGGACCGGTAATGATGCGGCATCGCACCTGGGAGATGCTCGTCAGATAGGGCGCGTAGGCCTGCGCGGCCGCTTCGGCGGTCACGGCATGGGACGCGCCCGCGCGTTGGCAGGCCTCGTCGAGACGATGCGAAAGCATGTCTGCATCAACATTGGGCACATAATACCGCTCAAGTTTTGGCCGCTTCTGGTCAGCGATATAGGCCGCCTAGGCATTGAGCAGTCTGGCAACTCGCGCCCGCTTTCTTCGAGCGTATCATAGGAAGTATCGATCCGACTGGGGCCGATGTCGGATGGCTGGCGGCATTGAGCGGTGGAGATGCGGCCAAACACGCCCCTAGGGGCGATCGGCACCAGAAGATCGGCGACGTCCAAGCGGCAGCTTGGCTGGTTAAACGCTCGCTCCGCCGGAGCGATGACTTGGGGACCGCTGCCCGACGCCTGAGAGCGAGGTTCCCACGTCGGTCATTGCCAAATCCCAAGCACCTCAAGCTACTTACCTGAGTGTGACCCCGACCCCTGTCGAACTCATATGGGAGGCGACCGGCGCCGATCATTGAGGTTGAAACTCTGTCGGGCGACGCGCACCCGCGCTGGACATCCTGCCCGTCTGCAGAAACCGTCTCGAACTGGCCCTTTAGTGTTGCCAAAGGCACCCTCAACCGACACGCGGATGAATGGCCGCTTCCGGGCTCTCCATCCCAAGCCGCGAACGACTGATTTTGGGGCGCGAAACAGCTGCAGCACACATGTGAACGAGCGGCTGCTTACCGCAACCACCTTGCTAATAGCGGACTGTCAGGACTGTCCAACTTGGCGGAAGTCAGGCTGCAAGCGGGAAGGGCATAGAAATTTCCCAACGTGCAGAGTGTCCATCTGGGTATGCTACGGGGCACCACTTCCCTATTCGCCAATGGCTACGAAGGTTGAAAAGCCCGAGGAAATCTTATAGTTTTCACCCCGCGTTGGTTGCTCGCGGTTGCCGGTGTTCGCCGATAATCGCAAAGACTTGGGGCCCTCTTTAGGGGCCTGTTCCAAAGATATCGGCCAGAGGTGAGGATGCCGGGGACGCCACCCGGAACCCGGACGTCAGAAGGTTGTTGCATCTTTACCCCTTTCCCGTCGCATGTTACCAAATGTGAAACTGGGGGCCGAGTTATCAAACACTTCGCGGCGTATCTGGCGGTTGCTTTGAGCAGTTCGGTCGTCACCAAGGCGCAACCCGCTTTGACAGCGACGCCGGCGGCGATTTGTGCTGTCG
>JANNCK010000297.1:0-13797 GCA_031386545.1 Sphingomonadales bacterium | reverse complement strand
TGGCAAGCAGCGGCACGGTTATGCGAATGGTCGCCGCAGGGGGTACTTGCCCGGGATAGCCGCCCCATCCCGACCGGTTGCGGCGGATGTTCAGCTGGCGGCCCTGAACAGCGACGCTGGCCGCGTCGATGGCTGCTTGGGTGCCAATGACCCGCGCGGACGTCGCCCTGCCTGTGCGGACCTCGACGATAAATCCGCCATCGACGCGCAGCCGGTCGAAATCAGTAACCGACAGCGACCGCTCTGCCGCGAGTGACGGTGCGGCTAAAGCCAACAACAGAAACGGATATATTCTCATCATCCGACCATGGCCGTCGCGTGGACGGGGAGCAAGCTCAGCCGGTACAGCGTGCCTCGCCCGATCCCTTTGTCGTAATCGCGCATTGCTTGGTCCCCGCAACATTAGCGTTGCCCGAACCGGTTACGGAAAGTGTGGCGGAATTCCGGGCGAAGGCGCGGGCATCGCCCGAACCCATCACGGCGATGCTTACGGTGTCGGCGATCAATCGTTCAGCGGCGAGATCACCCGAGCCACTGACATCGGCGCTTAGCATCTGCGTCTTGCCGCGTGCGACGATGTTACCCGATCCGGAGACGCGTAACTTGGTGGAGGCTGTTGCAATATCGGCGAGATCGAGATTGCCCGAACCAGAGACGCTGGCATCGAATTCGGCACCGTCGGCACGGTCCACACTGACATCGCTTGATCCTGCGACCTCAACGGCACGGATCGCAGGCATAGTGACGGTTACGACAACACTGCCGCTCGACCAGCCCATGCCGAATGTCGATTTGCGTGCCACGACCAGCGTGGCGCCTTCGGTGCGGATGACGAGCTTGTCGAGGAGGGCGGCGGGGCCGCGCGCAACGACCGACGCCACCGGACCGCGCACAACATTCACAGTGTCGGACCCAGCAACGCGGACAGCATTAAACCCGGCCGCCACGAAGTCACGGCTGGTCTGAGCCGTCGCGCCGCCGACAGGAGAGCAGGCGGCAAGCGCCGCGAGCGGGACAAGCGAAAGGACAGTGCGCATCATCGGAACTCCACCAGCTGTATTATTTATACAATACAGCTGGTGAGCTTCCAATGCAAGATGCGTCAGGCAGGTTTGTTGTAAATCGCCGCTGATGCCCGCAGGATTTCGAGCAGCTTTTCGAGCGCCTTGGGCTCGTCGAGCTGTTCCATCGCTGCGAGTTCGCGCGCGAGGCGCGAGGCCGCGGCTTCAAAAATCTGGCGTTCGGAATAGCTCTGTTCGGGCTGGTCGTCGGCACGGAACAGGTCGCGGACCACTTCGGCAATCGACACAAGGTCGCCCGAATTGATCTTCGCTTCATATTCCTGCGCCCGGCGCGACCACATGGTGCGCTTGACCTTGGGCTTACCCTTGAGCGTCGCCAGCGCCTCGCGCATCGTCTTGTCCGACGACAGTTTGCGCATACCAACGCTCTCGGCCTTGTTGGTCGGCACGCGCAGGGTCATGCGTTCTTTTTCGAAACGCAGCACATAAAGTTCGAGCGCCATACCGGCGATTTCAGATTTCTGTAGTTCGACGACACGGCCAACGCCGTGCTTGGGATAAACGACATAATCGCCAACGTCGAAGATGAGCGCAGGTGCGGCCATTATTATCCTTTCCAGCGGTCTGTCACAAATGCAGTGCGGCCTCGCAGGCCGCAGCGGTGCGGCACGGTCAAAGCGGCGGTGCGGGGACAGATCCGGTTGAGCACTCCACGCGGACACAGAAGTACATCCGCCTGATACACGCGTCTTTTAACAGATTCGCAACAAAATTACCAGTGGTTGAAATTTGTCACCCAGCAAGCGGGCGACGCTCCGTTTCCGAACCGCCGCCTAGCCTCGACTTTAGTCGCCCTGACCCGGCTCCGGCGAGAAATGCGCGTCAAATTTACCCTCGACACCCTTGAACTCATCGGCATCGGCCGGGGCGGGACGGCTGCGCGTGATGTTGGGCCATTGCGCCGAGAAATTGGTGTTCAGCTCCAGCCATTTTTCAAGGCCGTTCTCTGTATCGGGCAGAATTGCTTCGGCCGGGCACTCGGGTTCGCACACGCCGCAGTCGATGCATTCGCTGGGGTTGATGACGAGCATATTCTCGCCCTCGTAGAAACAATCGACCGGGCATACTTCGACGCAGTCCATATATTTGCACTTGATGCAGGCGTCGGTGACGACATAAGTCATTGGGTCGAGTGCTCCGGTTCGTATTCCGGCTCGCGTTAGTTTTGCGCGTGCGCGACGTCAATCATATCGGTGCGACCAGTGCCCGAACGACAGAAACTGGTCGAACCGTATCACCGCCGCGCTATTCTCAACCAAGGCGCAGCGTCTCCAGCGCGGCAAAGGCATTGGGGGTAGCGGGCTTTACAGCGCGCGGCGGCTTGGGGCGGGTGCCCCAGGACCAGCGACCATCGCTGCCTTTTCGAAACCCGAGTGCCGACAGGATCGCTTCAAAGGTGAGCGGATCAATCCCGAATGATGTTGCCAAGGCAGTGTCGGGAACAAAGGCCTGGCGTGCCGTCCGAAGGTCATGCGTCGCGCGGGCGATACGTTCGACGAGGTCGATGCGGACAAGGACGTCGCCAAAATTACGATAACCGCGTGCGATATTCCCCCGGCCCGTCGTCGCGCCGGGCTTTAGCGTATCGGCAACCGGCGTTACGGCACGCACGGCGTCGAGCGCATTGGCCCAGAACAGCGCGCCCGGTTTCAGCAACCGCGCATCATACACGTCGAGCGTGCCGATCGTCAGGCCAGACCGCGTCAGTGAGCGACGCAGGTCACTGCCCAGACCACCAAGGGCACTTTCGATGTCGGCACGCGGCACAATGCCGCCGCCTGCAATCAACGGCGCAAGGATCGCGCGGGTCGGCGTGGGTGTTTTCGGCGAGGCGCGGGCTGCCTCCATATCGCGCAGCGAACCGAGATACCGCGCGAGCTGGGCATCAAGCCACGCCGCCAGCCGCGTCGTGATTTTTGCGCGGTCGGATGCCTCCAGCACGTCGAGCGCGCGGTCGAGGCGAATATCAGGGGTCAGCGCACGCCCCTGTGCCAAACTTGCAATGTCGTGTCCGGTCCATTGCAGGACCAGCGGGCTGCGGCTGCCATCGACGTGGAAATCGCTGTCGGATGCCGCAACCAACGCGACGGCGCGCCGTGATCGTTCGGCGACCAGATACCGCTCGGCAGCTGCGATCAGGCGCTTGCGGTCAATACCCCGTGCCGCCGGATCGACAGTGAAGCGGAATCCAGCGAGATGACCGATAGCCTCGTCCTCGACCGAAATCTTCCCGTCGTCGCCGACCGTGACGTCGAGCAAGCCTGCATCACCGCCGACCTGCCGCATGAGCACCGACGTCCGCCGGTCGACAAAGCGTTCGGTCAGCCGCGCGTGGAGCGCGTCGGACAATCGTTCCTCGACCGCCTCGGTCCGGGCCGCCCAATGCGCAGGGTCGGCCAGCCAGTCCGACCGGTGCGCGATATAGGCCCATGTCCTGACCCCTGCGATCCGCCCGCCGAGCGTGTCAACATCGCCATCGGTGCGGTCGAGCCGCTGAAGTTCGTCGGCGAACCACGCCACGGGAACATGCCCCGCCCCCTCGCTCAGATGGCGGAACAATCGCCCGACGAAACGCGCGTGGTGGTCCGCGCCTAGTTTGCGGAAATCGGGGACGCCGCACGCTGCCCATAACCGTGCGACCATCTGGCCACGCGCGCGGCTCCGCACCTCGGGGGCTTCGGACAGACGTTTCAGCACCGCCAGATCGACCGACTGCGGCGCGCTGCGCAGCTTTTCGTGGTGGGGCGGCGTTTCCAGACTGTCGATCAGCGCGTCCAGTGACGCGGTGTCGGGTGCCCCCTCGCGCCAATAAAGGTGTTCTAGTTTGGGGAAACGATGTTCCTCGATGGCCTCGATCTCCTCGGGCCTGAACGCCGACGGCCCGACCTCGCTGCCGAGCGAGCCGAAAGTCCCGTCGCGCTGGTGCCGCCCTGCCCGCCCCGCGATCTGCGCCATTTCGGCAATGGTCAGCCGCCGCAGGCGATGGCCGTCGAACTTGGTCAGGCTGGCAAAGGCGACATGGCCAATGTCCATGTTGAGGCCCATACCTATGGCGTCGGTGGCGACCAGATAATCGACTTCGCCGGCCTGATACATTGCGACTTGTGCGTTGCGGGTGCGGGGGCTGAGCGCTCCCATTACCACCGCCGCGCCGCCGCGCGTCCGGCGGAGCATTTCGGCGACGGCGTAAACCTCCTCGGCGCTGAACGCGACAATGGCGCTGCGTTTGGGAATGCGTGACAGTTTTTTCGCGCCCGCATAGCTCAGTGTCGAAAAACGCGGGCGGCGGATGATTTCGGCTTCGGGCACAAGGGCGCGGACCATCGGGGCAAGGCTCGACGAACCCAGGATCATTGTCTCTTCTCGGCCGCGCACCCGCAACAGCCGGTCGGTAAAGACATGGCCACGTTCAGGGTCGGCCCCCAATTGGGCTTCGTCGAGCGCGGCAAAAGCCACGTCGCGATCCACCGGCATTGATTCCGCCGTGCACAGCAACCAGCGCGCGCCCGGCGGCAGGATTTTTTCCTCGCCGGTCAGCAGCCCGACATGCGCCGCGCCCTTGATCGCCGCCACCCGGTCATAAACTTCACGCGCCAGCAACCGCAGCGGGAACCCCATCACCCCGCTCGAATGTCCGCACATCCGCTCGATCGCGAGATAGGTCTTGCCGGTATTGGTCGGGCCAAGGACAGCGGTCACAGCGGCGCGAGGTTGCGTCATGATCCCTACATCGTGTGCGAGTGTGCGCCACGCAACACCGCAGATTTGTTCCGTGCGCAGTTTGCCGCCCGCCGTCCTAACCTCACCACTCGCCGCAACTGCCCGCGCGTGCGGCACGAGTTAGTTTGACTTTAACCCTATCGCTCCACAGTGTCCGTCGCTCGGTGGTCGCGTGTACAACGACCGGGCGGGGTGCACTCTGACGCGGGCGGGCTGGGTTGTTTCAGGCGAACGATAGCGGTTTCGGCGGCGGGGGCACGGCAATGCTGTCGCTCGACCGCGCTTTGCCCGACGCTGCCGTTGCGTTCGGGCGTCTTCAATTCGGGCGCGCCGGACTCCCCAAGCCCAATGCCGGGCGATTCAGCTTCGATGTTCTTCCCGACCTCGGCATTGACATCGGCAGCCGTCAGTGGTGGCGGGGACTGGCCGCCTGTGCTGCGCTTTGCGCGACGACGATTGCCCTTGCCCCCGGTTTCAGACCGCTGGTTGTGCCAGCCGCAACACCGCTCTCGTCGGCCGCATGGGAGGAAAGCCGCGCGCAAAGCATCTCCCCGCTCGCTTGGGGCGGCGATAGCGGACGCCGCATGGCCGCGACCGACGCGGTTCAGGCGCTCGCCGACACCCCTGAACGCCCGCAGATCGACCTGACCGCAACGCTTGGACAGGGCGATGGCCTGTCGCACGCCCTCGAACGCGCCGGCGTCGGCGGGACTGAAGCGCGTCGTGTTGCCAACATGGTCGCTGACGTGGTCGATCCCGATGAAATTCCTGCCGGTACCGCGCTTGCGGTGACGCTGGGTCGCCGTTTTACCAAAACTGACGCGCGCCCGTTGCAATCGCTCGCCTTCCGCGCGCGCTTCGACATGCGCGTCAATTTCGTTCGCGTCGGTGATGCCCTGACCATGTTGCGGATGCCGATTGCCGTCGATAGCAGCCCCTTGCGTGTCGAGGGCCGTGTCGGTGACAGCCTCTATGCCTCGGCCCGCGCCGCCGGAGCGCCCGCTGCCGCGATCCAGACCTACATCCGGGCGCTCGCGCCGCACGTCGCGATGGGAGACATCGGCCCCAATGACCGCTTCGACCTCATTGTCGAGCAAGACCGCGCCGCGACCGGTGAAGTCCGCAACGGCAAATTGCTATATGTCGGTCTGGCGCGCGGAAGCCGGGCGACACGGATGATCCAATGGGACATCGATGGTGCCGGGGGGGGCGGGCGTAGCGAATGGTATGATGCCGCAGGAGTCGGCGAACGCCGCGCCGGATTTGCGATGCCGGTTGCCAATGCCCGCAAGACCAGCGGCTTTGGCTGGCGCATTCACCCGTTGCTCGGTTATTCCCGGATGCATCAAGGCACCGATTATGCGGCCGCCTATGGCACGCCCATCCGCGCCGTCACTGACGGGATCGTCAGTTTTGCCGGCTGGCATGGCGGGCACGGTAATATGGTCCAGCTCAAGCACCCGAGCGGCCTTGGCACCGGCTATGGCCATATGAGCCGCATCGCGGTCGCACCGGGTTCGCGCGTCGCGCAGGGGCAAGTCATTGGCTATGTCGGTTCGACGGGCATGTCGACCGGTCCGCACCTTCATTTCGAGGTTTATCGTGGCGGCGTGCCGGTAAGTCCGTCGAGCGTCAGCTTCGCGTCGCGCTCGATCCTCGAGGGCGCGGAGCTGGCGTCGTTCCGGACGAAGCTGGGCAACATCCTGTCGATGCAGCCACAGCGGGTCCAGATTGCGTCGCGCTAACGGCCCGCGCGGTACCGTTTCAGGGCGCGCGCAAGATGCGACGCGCGAAACCCCTTACCCGCGAATAGCCGTGCCCGGTCGGGCGCGTGGTCGAACTGCTGAAGCTGCACATGGTAATAGTTCACATATTCGAGCGCCGCGAGCGCGGCGTAAACCCACGCGGCAATCACCGATGGCGTCCACGCACCATCCTGCCAGTGCTGGACACCCGCGCCCGCGACACCCGCCGCGCACAGGATCGCCGCAGGAATCTGGCAACGCGCAAGCAGGGGTACGACGCGGTCCATCGCGCTGACATCGCCGGCGACAGTCAGGTAATGTGCGCGCAACGCAATTGTGCCGATGACAAGCAGTCCCGACGTGGCCGACATTGCGACCGCCAAGGGCCAGCTGATCGTGCCATGATTGGCGATGACCAGTGCCGCTCCCACCAGCGGGACCAGAATGACATTACCTGCCTCTATTTTCCAATAGGAGCGCAAGCGCCGCACCAAAGCCGCGCGCATCAATCGGCACCCTCGGGCACGATCCGCCCCTTGAACCCCTGTGCGATCACATACCATTCGGACGAATCCTTGCGGCTCGCAGGCGGTTTGGCGTGTTTCACATGGGTGAAATTGCGTTTGAGCTCAGCAACGAGCGCGCTGTCCGCGCCGCCCGCAAACACCTTTGCCACGAACGCGCCGCCCGGACGCAACACCTGCACGGCAAATTCGGTTGCCGCCTCGACGAGCCCCATCGTCCGCAGCGCGTCGGTCGGGGTGTGGCCCGTCGTATTCGCCGCCATGTCTGACAAAACCAGATCAGGTGCCGCGCCCAGCGTATCAATCAGAAAATCGGGTGCGGCATCGTCCATGAAGTCCATCTGGACAAGCTCAACCCCTTCGATCGGGTCTACTGGCAACAGGTCGATGCCGACGATCCGCGCTTTAGGCACTTGTTTACGCATAACTTGAGCCCAGCCACCGGGCGCAATACCGAGGTCAATGACATAGCGCACACCCTTCAACAGGTTGAACCGCTCGTCGAGCTCGATCAGCTTATACGCCGACCGGCTGCGATACCCTTCGGCATGGGCGCGTTTGACATAGGGATCGTTCAACTGGCGCGCGAGCCAGCGGTTCGACTGTGCCGTCCGCCCACGCGAGGTTTTTACCCGCGTGCTGCCACCTGATCCGCCTCTGCTCATCGAGCCACTCCCGCCATCAACGACCGCAGGATACCTTCGCGGATGCCGCGGTCGGCCACACCCACTCGCACTGCAGGCCACAGGTCGAGAATGGCCTCGAGGATCGCGCACCCCGCCACAACGAGATCGGCGCGCTCGCTGCCGATGCACGCTACTTTTGCGCGCTCGGCAATCGACATTGCCGCCAACTCACGCCCGATGCGGCGCATATCCTCAACCGGCACATGCAACCCATCGACCGCGCGGCGATCATAACTCGGCAAGTTTAGAAACACGCTGGCAAGCGTAGTCACCGTGCCGCTGGTCCCAAGCAGTCGCAACTCGCCCTCGGGCAGGTCAAGCGCGCCGAATGCTTCTGCAACACGGCCCTTCATACGGTCGTACGTCGCCAGCCGCGCGTCACGGTCACCGACACCCTGCGGCTCGCTTTCGGCCAGTGACACGACGCCCCATGGCACGCTGATCCAGTCAGCAATCTGCGGCGGTCCATCCCCCGGGAGTAATTCGACAAGTTCCGTCGATCCACCCCCAATGTCAAAAATCAGCGCAGGGCCGCCGCCGGGTTCGAGCAATGCGTGGCAGCCCTGAACTGCCAGCCGCGCCTCTTCGCCCGGATTGATAATGTCGAGGGCAATGCCGGTTTCGCAGTAAACGCGGTCAACAAACTCGCGCCCGTTCTCGGCCCGCCGACACGCCTCGGTCGCAACGGCACGCGACAAATGCACTCCGCGTTTGACCAATTTATCGGCACAGATCGACAGCGCCGCTAGCGCGCGGTCAATCGCGGCGTCGCTCAACCGCCCCGACGCTGACAGCCCCTCGCCCAACCGTACGATGCGCGAAAAGGCGTCGACAATAATGAAGTCATTCCCGGCAGGGCGCGCAATCAGCAATCGGCAGTTATTGGTCCCGAGGTCGAGCGCGGCATAAGTCCGCCGCGGCTGCCAGCCACCCTGTCCGTTACGTTGCCCCGCGCCTGTTGTAGAGGCGATAGTGGCGGCTGGACCTTCAAGGTCGGCCATGAAATCTCTGCCCAATCGCTGCGGACAAACCGGTCCGCAGAACTTGGGTTCGGGTGTAGCGGGACTGTGGCATCGCGGCAACAGGCCCGCACCATACGTTGACTTGCCGACGCGCTTTGACCTACAGGCACGCCCCGGCGCTGCCCTGTCGTCTAATGGTAAGACAACGGTTTCTGATACCGTTTATCGAGGTTCGAATCCTCGCGGGGCATCCAGCCGCTTCAGCTGCTGCTACACATCCAGATTCGCTACATTTAGCGCATTTTCCTGAATGAAGTCGCGGCGCGGCTCGACGACGTCGCCCATCAGACGCGTGAAAATCTCGTCGGCCATGTCAGCCTGCACGACTTCGACGCGAAGCATCGAGCGGGCTTCGGGATCGAGGGTCGTTTCCCACAGCTGTTCGGCGTTCATTTCACCGAGTCCCTTGTACCGCTGGAACTTCATCCCCTTGCGACCGACGGTCAGGATCGCCTCCAGCAAATCTGAAGGGCGCGAAATATGTGCGCCCTTCGTATCAACGATCGCCGTAGCTTCGTCGCCATCCTCTGCTTCTTCGTCGGCGGCTTCGGCTTGGGTTGCCGATTTCGGCACTGAAACCAGCCGCGCGACCTGCGCGTAGCTTTCGGCCTGTTCGGCGACCAGCGTGTGAAGGCGGCGCGCCTCTTGGCTCATCAGGAAGGCAGCATCGATGATATTGTGATCGGTCACGCCGCGCCACAGGCGGCGCAGGACATAATCACCGTCGGCCCCGACAACCGCTGTCCATTTCGCCTCAAGATCGGCGCGGCCGAGCCATTCGGCGGCAAGATTGAGCGCGCCCGCGCGCTCGTCGTCGCGCAACGCCGGGTTAAGGGCACCCATCAGCGCCAGTCCCTCGACAATTGCCGCATCGTAGCGGCGCGGGACATAGCCCATCAGGCTGTGCATCCGCCGGGCATGATCGACAAGCGTCCGCAAATCGGCTCCGGTGCGGGTACCCTGCGGCCCGTCGAGCCGCGACACGGAGACACCCGCCTCGACTAGATAGTCGTCGAGTGCGGCATCGTCCTTCAGATACACTTCGCTGCGCCCGCGCGCGGCCTTGTACAGCGGCGGCTGGGCGATGAAGAGGTGTCCGGCATCAATGATCGCACGCATGTGGCGGTAAAAGAATGTCAGCAAGAGTGTGCGAATGTGCGAGCCGTCGACATCGGCGTCGGTCATGATGATGATCTTGTGATAACGCAGTTTGTCGAGGTTGAACTCGTCAAGGATGCCGGTGCCCATCGCCTGGATGAGCGTGCCGATTTCCTTGCTCGAAATCATCCGGTCAAAGCGCGCGCGCTCCACGTTGAGGATTTTACCGCGCAGCGGCAGGATCGCCTGAAAATGGCGGTCACGGCCCTGCTTGGCCGAGCCACCGGCGGAGTCGCCTTCGACGAGGAACAGTTCGGACTTGGCCGGGTCTTTTTCCTGACAATCGGCGAGCTTGCCGGGGAGCGAGGCGATACCGAGCACCGACTTGCGGCTGGCCTCGCGCGCCTTTTTCGCGGCCTCGCGAGCGGCAGCGGCGTCGATCACTTTCTGGATGATCGCGCGCGCGTTGGCGGGGTTTTCCTCCAGCCATTCGGCCATCTTGTCGCTCATCAGCGATTCGAGTGGCTGGCGCACTTCGGACGAGACTAATTTGTCCTTGGTCTGTGACGAAAACTTCGGGTCGGGCAGTTTGACCGAGACAATCGCGGTCAGCCCCTCGCGCATGTCCTCGCCGGTCAGTGTCACCTTTTCCTTTTTCATCAACCCCGATTTTTCGGCGTAATTGTTGAGCGTACGGGTCAGCGCCGCGCGGAACGCCGCCATATGGGTGCCGCCGTCGCGCTGCGGGATGTTGTTGGTGAAGGCGAGGACGTTTTCGTAATAGCTGTCGTTCCATTCGAGCGACACATCGATGCCAATGTCGTCGCGCTGGCCCGTGACCGAGATCGGCTCTGGAAACAGCGGCACCTTGGCGCGGTCGAGATATTTCACGAATGCGGCGATCCCGCCCTCGTAATACAGCTCGTGCTCGACCCGCTCGGCATGGCGCGCGTCCGCCAGGAAGATGCGGACGCCCGAGTTCAGAAACGCCAGTTCGCGGTAGCGATGCTCCAGCTTTTCAAAGTCAAACTCGGTGATCTTGAACGTCGCGGGTGACGGGAAAAACGTGACCTTCGTTCCCTTCTTGCCCTCGGGGACCGAGCCGACGACCTTTAGCGGTGCGACCGCATCGCCATAGGCAAAGCGCATGTAATGTTCTTCGCCATTGCGCCAGATCGTCAGGTCGAGCCATTCGCTCAGCGCATTTACGACCGAAACGCCAACGCCGTGGAGACCGCCTGACACCTTGTAGGCGTTCTCGTCCGACGTGTTCTCGAATTTCCCACCCGCGTGCAGCTGCGTCATGATGACTTCGGCTGCCGACACGCCCTCTTCACTGTGGATGCCGGTCGGAATGCCGCGACCGTTATCTTCGACCGACACCGAGCCATCGGGGTTAAGCTGGATGAGGATTTTGTCGCAATGCCCCGCCAGCGCCTCGTCGATGGCATTGTCGCTGACCTCGAACACCATGTGGTGCAGCCCCGACCCGTCGTCAGTGTCGCCGATATACATGCCCGGACGCTTGCGAACCGCATCCAGCCCTTTCAGGACTTTGATCTGGTCAGCACCGTAGTCATTGGCATTAGGGGTGTTGTCGCGCGGCGTATCGGCGCTGTTTTCGGGCGTTGTATCCATAGCAAGTCTATAGGGAGGGTGTCACCAAAACCCAACATAAATCGGTGCTTTCACGCCTCGCCGAACGTCCCGATTGGTGCGCGCATGCCGTCGTTGCCGCGCCGCTTCAATTCCGCCTTCAAATCCTCGGGCTTGGGGGCCCACAGAAAGCCATAGCTGACCGTGCCGTGCTTGGTTTCGACGACATGGTGGAGGCGGTGCGCCTGAATGATGCGCTTCATATAGTCGGATTTGGGGATGAAGCGGTGGTTGAGCCGCTTGTGCACGATCAGGTCATGAAAGCCGAAATAAATGGCACCATAGCCCGCGATGCCCGCGCCCATCCACCCGGTCCACGCCGGCCAGCCAAGCTGGACACCGCCGAGCAGCATTACAATCGAGGGGATTGCGAAAATCACGCCATACAGATCATTCAGCTCGAACATCCCATGCCGCGTGCGGTGGTGGCTTTCGTGGAGGAACCAGCCGAAGCCATGCATCACCCAGCGGTGCGCGACATAAGCAACAACCTCCATGGCGGCGATGGTGCCAAAGAAGATAAGGAGGCCAACAGCGATGGTCATTGGCGGCATATAGGCACCCACTTTCGTTTCGTCACCCCGAACTTGTTTCCGGGTCCACCAAACCGCATAAGCCGAGGTTCATGCTGATGGGCGGATGGTGAAACAAGTTCAGCATGACGGAGTTGAAAAAACCATGCGCCTGCTCTTTGCCGCCCTCCCCCTTCTCGCCCTGTCCGCATGCGCCACGCCGGAATCGCGTGTTCGCACCGCCTTGCTCGACGCGGGCCTCTCGCGGCCAGTCGCCAGCTGCATGGCGCAACGGATGGTTGACCGCCTGTCGCTGGGCCAGTTGCAGAAACTGTCGCGGCTGTCGGGCTTGTCCAAGACCCAAATCGGCCAGCTATCGGTCGGGGAGTTGTTGCGTCGCACCAAAGCTTTGGGCGATCCTGAAATCTTGACCGTGGTGACCACAGCCGGACTTGGGTGCGCGATAGCTTCATAAGGGTTGGCATCTGCGGCAGAGTCATGCTTTAGGCTTGGCATCCCTGCCAACCGGAGCGTGCCCCCGTGAACATCCATGAATATCAGGCCAAGGAACTGCTGGCCAAGTTCGGTGTCCCCGTCCCCATTGGCTATGCCGCGATGTCGGTCGAAGAGGCGGTTGCCGCAACGGCCAAGCTGCCCGGGCCGCTTTATGTCGTGAAGGCACAGATCCATGCGGGCGGTCGCGGCAAGGGCAAGTTCAAGGAACTGGGGCCGGATGCCAAGGGCGGCGTGCGGCTGGCCAAGTCAGCCGACGATGTCCGTGCGGCGGCAACCGACATGCTTGGCAACACGCTGGTGACGATCCAGACCGGCGACGCGGGCAAGCAGGTTAACCGGCTCTACATCACCGACGGCGTCGACATCGCCAAGGAATTCTACCTCGCGCTGCTCGTCAACCGCGCCTCGGGACGCATCGGCATGGTCGTTTCGACCGAGGGCGGCATGGACATCGAGGCAGTCGCGCATGACACGCCAGAGAAAATCCAGACGCTCGACATCGACCCCGCGACGGGCTTCATGCCGCATCACGGGCGCGCGGTGTCGGCGGCGCTCGGCCTGACCGGTGACCTTGCCAAACAGGCGGCGAACGTTGCGTCGAAGCTATACGATGCGTTTCTGGGCACCGATGCCGAACAGATCGAAATCAATCCGCTGGCGGTGACCGACGACGGCAAACTGCTGGTGCTCGATGCCAAGGTCGCCTTCGACGGCAATGCGATGTTCCGCCACAAGGATCTGGCCGAGCTGCGCGACTTGACCGAGGAAGACCCCGCCGAGATCGAGGCGTCAAAATACGACCTTGCCTATATCAAGCTCGACGGGAACATCGGCTGCATGGTCAACGGCGCGGGTCTTGCGATGGCGACGATGGACATCATCAAGCTGAACGGCGAATTTCCCGCAAACTTCCTCGACGTTGGCGGCGGCGCAACGACCGAGAAGGTGACGGCGGCATTCAAGATCATCCTTCAAGATCCCGCCGTGAAGGGCATCCTTGTCAACATCTTCGGTGGCATCATGAAGTGCGACATCATCGCCGACGGCATCGTGGCGGCGGCCAAGGAAGTGAATTTGTCGGTGCCGCTCGTCGTGCGTCTGGAAGGCACCAATGTGCAGCAGGGCAAGGACATTCTCGCCAATTCGGGCCTGCCCATCGTTGCCGCGAACGACCTAGGCGATGCCGCGAAAAAGATAGTCGCCGAGGTGCGTAAGGCAGCCTAACCTATCGAAACA
>JANNCK010000296.1:0-2802 GCA_031386545.1 Sphingomonadales bacterium | reverse complement strand
GCACCTGTCGGGTTTGACGGCGAGTTCAGCATCACCCATTTCGTCCGCGGCGTGATGGCGGCATCAAGCTGCTCGGGCAAAATCTTGTAAAACTGGTTCGCCCCCGCTTGCAGAATCACCGGCGTTCCGCCCGCGAAGTTCACAATATCGGGATAGCTGACCCAATAGGGTGCGGGGATGATGACCTCATCGCCCTTGTCCACTGTGGCGACCAGCGCGTTGAACAACGTGTGCTTGCCGCCGACGTTCACACTGATCTCGGTGGTTGCATAGGTCAGGTCGTTGTCGCGCGCGAATTTGGCGGCAATGGCGGCCTTCAGTTCGGGAATGCCGTCGACATCGGTATATTTGGTCTTGCCCGCACGGATCGCCTCGATGGCGGCGTCCTTGACGAAATCGGGGGTGTCGAAATCGGGTTCGCCTGCCGACAAGCCGATGACATCGACCCCCGCACGGCGCAGCGCAGCAACACGGCCGGTCATCGCCAGTGTCGGCGAAGGTGTGATGCGGTCGATGGCGGCGGAAAGTTGTGGCATGGTCAATCCCCTCTGGCGGGGTGGCCTATAAACCCGTGAGCGTCGTGGGCAAGGCAGCTTTGAGGAGAAGCACCCACTTGTATAGTATATATGCCTGAGATAAGAACATTTGTACATGAAGCGTGAACATCTCAGAAACTCTGGAGCAAAACGCCAGAGCCATGCAATCCAGCGCGTTCCCGGCGTAAACATACACCACGCGACACGGTATGCTACCCGCATCGGACTTCCCCTCGACAACTTTATCACGATCAACATGACGCAGGCCGGCTGGACAGGAGAAGAGGCAAGCGCAGCATTCCGAAAGGTTCTAGCCGAACGATTCTCGCCGTGGCTACGTAGAAACCCAGAAAACGATAATGAGCCAACACCAACCTATGTATGGGCACTAGAAGGCGCAGGCGGACAACACGCGATTCACTGGATCGTTCACATTCCAGCCAAGTTAAAGAAGGGACTGAAAGCAAAACTTGAACGCTGGCTTGCCGCTGATCTCGAACCGATCCCGGCAAGCGCCATAGACATTCGGCCCGTTACCAACATTATCGGAGCTCGACGGTACATTCTGAAAGGCATCTCACCCCTCTGGGCAGATCATCTTGGGGTCATTCACGTCCCACAAGGTTTAATTGTTGGGAAGCGATCAGGCTTCAGCAAAAATTTAGGGCCGCTAGCTCGCAAAAGAGGGGGGTATCGGCCCAAGCGGGTGGTCCCGGCCGTTCGCTAGGCGCGCGGGCAGCAGTCCGCGCAGCGAATTACCGATAAAAAAACCGTGTTTCAGGTCTTCGGCGCGCAATTCTGCTTCGAACGCACGCCCTTCGTCGATCAGTTCATTGCGCAGGATGCCCCCGAGCAATCCTGTGTCGAGCGGCGGCGTTAGCAACTTGCCATCGCGCTCTAAGAAAACACTGGTGAAACTGCCCTCGGTCATCCGTCCGTCGGGTGTGACAAACACGACCTCGAAAGCATCCCCCCGCGCTGCATCGTAAAAGGCGCGGTCGGTCGTTTTGTGGCGCAGGCGGAAGTCGGCTGCCTCGACCGGCAACGGCACGATCTGCACAGCGACCGAACCCGGCGGCACCAGTGGCAGGGCGCGCACTTCGACCGCGACATGGCCGCAGCGTGCCAGCAACAGCCGCACCCGCGCTGGTTCGCGCAACCGGAAAGTCGCTGCCTGCAAGTCGTTGCGCGCCGCGTGGCGGTCGAACGCAAAACCAAACAGGTCCGCACTCGCCTTCATCCGCGCTAGATGGAGGTCGAGCCGCGCAAGGCCGCCCTCGGGGTCGAACCGCATCGTCTCGATCAAATCGAACCGGCGCGGCGAGGGGACAAACGCGCCCTTCGCCAGACATTCGGCCCACTCGCTGGCCATAACCGAATCGGCGACGATGCCCGAGCCAAGACCAATCTGCGCTGTGCCGTCTCCCTCATCGATCACCAGCGTCCGGATGGCGACATTGAACGCCGCACCGCCACCCCCTGTCTCTTTGCAGGCGTCGATCCGACCGATGCTGCCGGTGTAGACCCCGCGCCGTCGACCTTCGATCTCGCCTATCGTTTCCATGGCGCGGATTTTCGGCGCGCCCGTGATCGACCCGCACGGAAACAGCGCAGCAATGACATCGACGGCATCGTTCCCCTCGGCCAGCTGGGCAGTCACGGTCGAGGTCATCTGCTGCACCGTGGGATAATGCTCGACGCGAAACAGTTCGGGCACCGCGACGCTGCCGATGGCCGCGACCCGCGACAAGTCGTTACGGAGCAAGTCGACGATCATCAGATTTTCCGCGCGCTGCTTGGGGTCTTCGGTCAATAGCCTCGGATCGGCATCGGGCGGGGCCGTCCCTTTCATCGGGCGCGTCGTGACCTTGCCGTCGTGGAGTGCAAAAAACAGCTCGGGCGACAGCGACAGCAGCCATTGCTTGCCGGTCGCGACGACCGCGCCATAGGGATTGGCCGACCGCGCGCGCAGCCCTGCATAGAGCGCCAGCGGATGCCCTGCCGTCGCCACAGCGGCGCGGAACGTCAGATTGGCCTGATAAATGTCACCTGCCTCGATCAGCGCCTTCACTTGCGCCAGTTGCGCTTCGTAATCGTCACGCGACACATCCGGCACAGGCGCGCCGAGCCACCCGCTTGCCGCATCGGGCAGCAGCGCTGAGACTTCGGTCGTCGCGATTTCGCGATACCCCCGGAACAGTCCGAACCACAGCAGGGGCGCATCGCCGCTGGTGTCGGCAGCCAGTTTTGGCTCCAGCGCGGCCCC
>JANNCK010000279.1:0-2259 GCA_031386545.1 Sphingomonadales bacterium | reverse complement strand
CCCGGTCTATTTATTCGTCCCGATGGGCGTCACTCTGCTTCAGATTACCGGCTTTGCCTACGGCATCATGTTGTCGTGCAGCGCGATCTGGGGGCCATGGCTGTCAGAACTTTACCCGCCGCATCTGCGCTCAACTGCCGCTTCGATCTTCAACTGGGGCCGGGTCATCAGCATGACCGCACCGCTCATCACCGCACCACTCGCAGAAGCCTATGGCTTGGCACCGGTCATGAGCCTCGCCTCGGTCAGCTTTCTGGCCGCCGCGGCGATTTGGCTCAGCCTGCCTGAAACGCTTAAGCGGAACCCATGATGCGCTGGAACGATTTGCCTGAAGTCCGCTCGCCGATGGGACGGATGCTCGACGACCTGCTCGCGGAAGGACCGCGCCGTCAGGACTTGCCGGGTTATGACGCCGTCTACCGCGATTTCGTCGATTACATCGTCCGCTGCACCCACCGTATCTGGGAGCAGAAGAACGTCGGGCTGTGCCGTACGCATTATAGTGCCGACTGTGCGATCCACACGCTGGCGGGGCCGGTGACTGGGGTCGAGGCAGTTGTCCAGAACACGATCACGACCTTGGGCGCGACCCCGGACCGATTATTGATCGGCGAAGACGTGATCTGGTCCGATGACGGGCCAGAAGGTCCTGGGGCAAATCTGTATAGCTCGCACCGCATCGTCAGCCGCTCGACTCACATGGGTGACGACCCGCTGCTGGGGTCGGCGACGATGGTCAGCAATGGCGTAATGACCATCGCCGATTGTTTGTGCCGCGAAAACCGCATCATCGAGGAATGGCTGGTCCGCGACAATTTGCGTGGGGTGCTGCAAGTCGGCGGCGATCCCTGGGTGATTGCCCACACGCAGGCGACCAGCGATCAGGCAGGCGACCAATCGCGTCACCACTGGCGCGCCGAAGCGATTTCGCACACGCGAAACGATGACGATGTCGCAATCCCTGACGGCCATCCCGCAGCAGGACCGGCGGCGATGCTCGCCGCTGCTTTTCGTGACGATCTTTACGGTGACGCCGCATCCGCGCTCTCACCTGCCGCCGAGATCCGCTGGCCGACTAATCGCCACGGCTGGGGACGCGGTTTCTGGGTCGGGTGCCTGACACAAATCCGCGCCAGTCTGCACGACGTGTCCTACCGCCTCGAACACATCGCTGCGCGTCCTCTGCCCGACGGCGACATTGCAGTTGCGCTGCGCTGGTCGCTGGCGGGCACGCACCGGGGTAACGGCATTTGGGGCGTGTCCAGCGGGCGCGAGCTGCTGGTCATGGCGGTGTCACATTACCGGATTCGCGGCGGTTTGATTGTCGAGGACATCACCGTGTTCGACGAACTCGCGGTGCTGCGTCAGGTTGCCGGGGGGCTGGGCACATGAGCGCGGTCGAAACATTGCGGATGCTGGCGCGCGGTGAGCGGCCAGCAAACGGATTGCTCCACACCGCGCGGCTCGAAGCATTGGGTATCGAGGCTTATGGCGAGGAAGCGATTGTCGAGAGTTTCCGACGCGCGCCGTTCGACCTGTCCGACAGCGCAACCGTCATTGTAGCCCCCGGCCATGTCGCGATGTTCGACGGCGACACGGCACTGGTTGCCGACCTTTACGGCGACAACATCGCGCGGATCTGGCACCTCTACGATGGCGATGCGGTCGAGGGGGAACCCGGCATCTCCGTCGTCTTCGACCCCGATCTTGCACAGGCGCGCGGCGACGTATTCATGGCGGCGTCCGACCACCCTGCCCTCGCTGCCGATGCGGCCGCAAACGTCCTGCTTGCGGGCCGCGCCATCGCGCGCGACGAACCCCATGCCTATCGCACCCGCGCGTTTGCAATCCGCGCGTTCGGCACGGCTGCCCACGGCGCGGCGCTGTTCGCGGTCCACCGCCTCACAGGCGCAGCTGAACGCACCGCTGGTTTTGCAATGGCGGCAGCGCGCTGGACACCCGATGGGCTGCAGATCGTCAGCGACGAAGCGGGCGAAGCCGCGGTTGCCGAACGGCTTTGGACGCCACGCATCGGCGCATGACGCTCACCCCGGTCCTGCTGCCCGGCAATATGTGCGACGCACGGCTATGGACCGATGCGTTACGCGCGGCGCTGCCGGGCGCAGTCGATGCCGATCCGACGCAGGACGACAGCATTGCAGGCATGGCTGCACGCACGCTGGGTTCGGTCGAAGGGCGTCTCCTACCCGTCGGTTTTTCGATGGGCGCAATTGTCGCGGTCGAGATGTGGCACCAAGC
>JANNCK010000274.1:0-5911 GCA_031386545.1 Sphingomonadales bacterium | reverse complement strand
TTGTCGCCGATGAATGCTTCGCTCGGCAGCAGCACCGCTTCGCCGATGAAGGCCGGATCGAGTCCGGCATCCGCGAGCGTCGCACCCACCGCGTCGATGACTGCTGCTGCATCGACGGGTTGGCCCGCAATATCGGCGACGAGCGTATCGAGCATCAGCTGCTGCATCGCCTCGTACCGAGCAAACGGATCGTCGTCATGCGCCGACAAAAAGGCAAGATCGGCAGCAGTGCGGTCAGTCTCGACAATGACGGGCGCAGAGAAGCCACGGTTTATCGAAAGCACCGGTGCGGCGCTCCAGCCGTCGAAACGCAGTTCCTCGCTTGCTGCCTCCAGCACATGCAGCGTTTCACCGCGATGGTCGCCGGTCGCGCGGTCGAACAGCGCGAGTGTCAGCGGGAGCGGCATTGGTTGCTTGGCGGGCTGCCCGGGTGTCGCGGGCACGCTCTGTTCGAGCGAGAGGACAACGGTCTCGCCCTCCATCCGCAGGCCTGCCATTAGTTTCGGCGTCCCTGCTTGTGCATACCAGCGGCGAAAGCGCGTCAGGTCGATCCCGCCGCCGTCTTCCATTGCGCGGACAAAATCCTCGCAAGTTGCCGCCTCGCCGTCATGGCGGTCAAAATACAGGTCTGTGCCGCTGCGGAACCGTTCGGCCCCCAGCATGGTATGCATCATGCGGATGACTTCCGCGCCCTTTGAATAGATGGTCGCGGTGTAGAAATTGCCGATTTCCATATAGGATTCGGGCCGGATCGGGTGCGCCAGCGGCCCCGAATCCTCGGGGAACTGGCTGGCGCGAAGCCCGCGCACATCCTCGATCCGCTTGACCGCTGCCGACCCCTGATCCGCCGAGAACGACTGGTCGCGGAACACGGTGAAGCCCTCTTTCAACGAGAGCTGGAACCAGTCGCGGCAAGTGACGCGGTTGCCCGACCAATTATGGAAATATTCGTGCGCGACGACGCCGGCCACGCCGTCGTAATCGAGGTCGGTCGCGGTGTCGGGATCGGCAAGGATATAGCGGCTGTTAAAGATATTCAGCCCCTTGTTCTCCATCGCCCCGAAGTTGAAATCATCGACCGCCACAATGTTGAACACGTCGAGGTCATATTCGCGGCCATAGACCGCCTCGTCCCACGCCATCGACGCCTTGAGCGCGGTCATCGCATGGGCGGTCTTGGCCACATCGGCGGCACGCACCCAGATGCCGAGCGACACCTGGCGACCGCCACAAGTCGTGAAACTGTCGGCGTTGACGCTCAGGTCGCCCGCGACCAGCGCGAACAGATAACAGGGCTTGGGATGCGGATCGCACCATTCGGCCCAATGCCGCCCACCTTCTGCTTCGCCCGAGCCGACATGGTCGCCGTTCGACAGCAGCACCGGATAGGCCGACTTGTCGGCGACCATCCTCACGGCATAGCGGCTGAGCACATCGGGCCGGTCGGGGAAGAAGGTGATGCGCCGAAACCCCTCTGCCTCGCACTGGGTGCACAGCAAGCCGCCCGACGCATACAGCCCCATCAGCTGGGTATTCTGTTCGGGTGCGGTCTCCACCTCGGTTTCGACCGTCGCGGTCAGGCCCGCCAGCGGGATCACGAGCTGGCCGCCCTCGATCCGCCAGTTGTTGATGGCCTGTCCGTCGACCTTGACCGACAGGGGGGCCAGTCCGTCACCGTCGAGTATCAGCGGACGGTCGTGGTCGCCATTCCGCGTCACCGATAGCGTCGCCGAAACCCGCGTCTTGGCCGGAGTCAGGTCGAAATCGAGCGCAATGTCGGGGACCAGCCAGTCGGGCGGACGATAATCCTCGCGGCGGATAATTTGCGGGGTGTCGGCAGCGACGGTGGCGGTGATCTGAACATCGAGCATGATCCTGCTTTAGCAGTCCTTTCGCCGGTTGCGAGGGGCATTGCGCGCGGCAGAGCAGCCCGATACGTTTGGTATAAAGTTTCACGGGAGAGTTCGAATGTTCCGCACTGTTGCCACCGTCTCGCTGCTTGCGCTTGCTGCGCCATTGACTGCCCAGGACTGGCAACCCGAACAAGGGGCGTTGCGCGCCCATGTCAGCTTCCTTGCCAGCGACGAGATGAAGGGGCGCGAGGCCGGAACGCCCGAATATAACATCGCCGCGCGCTATGTGGCGTCGCAATTCGACGCGCTGGGGCTGAAGCCTGCGGGCGCAAAGGACAGGTATATCCAGCCGGTGCCGCTCGTCACTTTCCGCCCCGCCGACAAGGGCAAGGTTGAACTGGTGCGTGGCACGATGGCGACGGCACTCGAATTCGGCGTCGACTACCTCCCCAGCGGCAACCCGCTCGCCGCCGAGGTTATCAGGGACGCGCCGCTGGTGTTCGCCGGGTTCGGCGTGGTTGCGCCGACCTTCAAGCGCGATGACTATGCCGGGCTCGATGTGAAGGGCAAGATCGTCGTGCTGCTGGCGGGGGCCCCGGCGACGCTGCCGACCGAGGAGCGCGCGCATTACGGCAATGGCGTCAGCAAGCGGCGCACGGCTGCCGACCGCGGCGCGGTTGGCATCATCACGGTTTACACACCGACCCGCGAAAAAGTGTCGCCGTTTGCGCGCAACGCCCGCAACTGGCGCTACCTTGGCGCAACCTGGGCGCACGCTGACGGTGCCCCCGATTTCCCGGGCGGGAGTGCGGCCAATCTTGCCACATTAAGCTTGAGCGGTGCGGCTAAATTGTTTGCCGGGCTACCCGGCGGCGCGGCGGCGGTTTTTGCTGCTGCCGAGGGCAAAACCGCCAACCCCAAACGGATGGCAATGCCGGTCAGCGCCCGCGTCGCGCTCAAAACCGAGATCAAGGCGGTGGCAAGCAGCAATGTCGCTGGCCTGCTCGAAGGATCCGACCCCGCGCTCAGGGATCAGGTCATTGTCCTGTCCGCACACCTCGACCACACCGGCATCTGTCCTGAAGTGAAGGGTGATACGATCTGCAACGGCGCGATGGACAATGCCGTGGGTATCGCGTCGATGCTTGAGGTCGCGCACGGCTTCAAGCATCTGAAAGTCCGCCCGAAACGCTCGATCTTGTTTCTGGCGGTCACTGCCGAGGAAAAAGGGCTGGTCGGTGCCGATTATTTCGCCAACAATCCAACCCTGCCGAAGGGCAATCTGGTCGCCAACGTCAACCTCGACATGCCGATCATCACTTATGACTTCAAAGACGTCGTCGCCTTTGGGGCGGAACGCTCGTCCATCGGTCCGGCGGTGGCGCGGGCGGGCGCATCAATGGGGGTCGGCCTCGTCCCAGATCCCGAACCCGAACAGGGCATTTTCACGCGGTCGGACCATTACCGCTTCGTCCAGCAAGGCATCCCTTCGGTTTTTCTCGTCACCGGCCCCGGTGGCGACGGCGCAGTCGCGGGCAAAGCGTTCGAGAAAACCCATTATCACCAGCCATCGGACGACATGAACCTGCCGTTCAACTGGGGCGCGGGCACCAAATTCGTCGCGCTTAACCTCGCTATCGCCCGCGAACTGGCCAACGCACCCGAGCGCCCGCGCTGGAACAAGGGCGATTTCTTCGGAACGCTGTACAAGGGCTATGGCGCGACCGGGAACTGACCGGGTTGAATTGACGCGCCCAGCGTGTATTATTTGAACAATACACGCTGGCTTTGGGGGGACCAGAATGACCTTGCTGACATTGGCTGCGGCCGCCACGGCTTTCGATCCGGAGGCCGCAACGCAGGTCTATCTTGCAACCCTGAAGGGGGCGGCGCGCGCAAAGTCGAACGCCTATTTCGAGGGCGGTTATTGGCTGATCCTGTGGGGCGCGCTCATTGCCATCGCCAGCGAGCTGGTCCAGCTGCACTTCGGCCTTGCCCGGCGCTGGCGCGACTGGGCGGAACGGATTGCACCGCGCTGGCTGGCCCCGGCGTTGTTCACGATTCCCTATGTCGTGGTTGGCACGCTGATTGTTCTGCCCTGGACAATCTACACCGGTTTCGTCCGCGAAAAACAATATGATTTGATGAACCAGTCGTTTGGCGACTGGTTCATCGATCAGGGCAAATCGATGGGCATCGGGATCGTGATGTTCGCGATCCTGCTCACAATTGTGCTCGCGGTAATCCGCAAAAGCCCCAAACGCTGGTGGCTGTGGGGCGCACTCACGATGACCGCCTTTGCAGCGTTCGGGGCAATGATCGTGCCCGTATTCGTGACTCCGTTGTTCAACACTTATACCGAGATGAAGGCGGGGCCGGTGCGCGACCGGATTGTCGCGATGGCCAAGGCGAACAATGTCCCCGCCGACCATATTTATGTGTTCGATGCCTCGAAACAGACCAAGCGGATTTCGGCGAATGTGTCGGGCCTTGGCCCGACGATCCGGATTTCGCTGAACGATAATCTGCTTAACCGGACCACACCGGCGGAGACCGCCGCCGTCATGGGGCATGAGCTGGGCCATTATGTGCTTGGCCATATCGCAAGATCGATCATCGCTTTCACGGTGATCTTTTTGCTGGTGTTTTACGTCGCCTATCGCGCGGTCCCCGCAATCATCCGCCGCTATGGTGCGCGGTGGGGCGTGCGCGATGTCGCCGATCCTGCGGCGATCCCGGTTTTCATCATGGTCGCGACTGTCATCGGGGTGTTTTTAACGCCGGTGACCAACACGCTTACCCGCGTGCACGAGAGCGAGGCTGATGCCTTTGGCCTGAACGCGGCGCGCGAACCCGACGGCTTTGCGACCGTTGCACTCGCGCTCAGCGAATACCGCAAGATCGAGCCGGGCACAGTCGAGGAATTCCTGTTCTTCACGCACCCGTCGGGCAGAACCCGCATCCGCATGGCGATGGACTGGAAGGCCGCGCATCTCGCAGAGGTTGAGGGCGCAAAGGTTGAGGTGGGGCCAAAATAGCGCCACTGCGGTGGCATGGCGCACGCGTTTATCTTCGGCCTTGGCTATACCGGCACCCGGTTGGCGGAACGCCTGCGCGCGGGCGGCTGGGATGTCGCCGGGACCGGTGGCGGCAATGTGTTGCGGTTTGACGATGTGGCGGCGGTAAGTGCGGCGCTCGGCGCTGCCACGCATATCGTCTGCACGATCCCGCCGGGTTCGGGGTTGCTCGACCATTACGGGCCGCTGCTTCACGACAAATGGCTCGGTTATCTGTCATCGACCGGTGTTTACGGCGACGCAGGCGGGGCGTGGGTTGACGAAAGTACACCGCTCAACGGGCGGCGCGGCGGACGGATTGACGAGGATGCGGCGTGGCTGGCGCGCGGCGCGCGGGTGTTTCGCCTGCCAGGCATTTATGGCCCCGGACGTTCGGCATTGGAACGGGTCGCTAGCGGGTCCGCACACCGCGTTGATGTGCCGTGCCAGGTGTTCAGCCGCGTCCATGTCGATGATATTGTTTCGGGTGTCCTCGCGGGGTTCGATGCACCGTCGGGGGCATATAATCTGTCCGATGACTGGCCCTGCGACCAGAACACCGTGATGGAGGCCGCCGCGCGTTTGCTGGGTGTTGAACCGCCACCCTTCGTGCCGCTCGAATCCCTGTCACTGCAAGCGCGCGCCTTTTACGCCGAGAACCGCCGGGTCGCGAACGGCAAAGCCAAGCGGGTGCTTGGCTGGATGCCCGCCTATCCCGATTTCGTCTCGGGTTTGCGCGCGCTCAGCGCAATGAGCAGCCCGACCATCGCGACGACGCCACCCGCCGCCGCCAGTGCGGTCCAGCGATAATCCTCGAACACCGTCGAGATCAGCATCGCCAATATCGGCGTCAATACGCCTGAATACGCCGCCCGCGCCGGGCCAATGGCGCGGATCACCCCGAAATAACAGGTAAAGGCAATCGCGCTGGCAAATACACCGAGATAGACGACCCCCAGCCAATAGGCCGGACGCGGCTCGAACACCGGCCCGCCCACCGTG
>JANNCK010000265.1:0-12678 GCA_031386545.1 Sphingomonadales bacterium | reverse complement strand
CGCGAAGAATCGATCAACCGTGTTCCGCTCGCGATCCAGGCGCTGAGCGGCGAATCGTTGAGTCGCCTGAATGTCACGAGCTTTGAAAAGCTGGTCGAATATCTTCCTAACGTGCGCACCGCCTCACGCGGACCCGGCGTTTCGTCGATCTACATTCGCGGCCTCTCGACTGATACTGCAGGCGCACAGATCCTCGGCGTCGCAGGCGTCCAGCCGAATGTCGCAATCTACCTCAACGATGCGCCTGCCTCGACGCCGGGCCGCAACCTCGACATCTTTCCCGTCGACCTGAGCCGCATTGAAGTGCTTGCCGGACCGCAGGGCACGTTGTTTGGATCGAACGCGATGGGCGGTGCCATCCGTTACATCACCAACAGCCCCAATTTGAAGGATTTCGAAGCCGGCTTTACCGGCTCGGGCGCCACAACAAACGGCGGCGAAGCGAGCTTCGGCGTGCAGGGCTACGTCAATCTTCCGATCATCAACGACAAGCTTGCGGTCCGCTTGGCATTCTATGCTGACAAACAGGGCGGCTATATCGACAATGTCGCCGGCACCTATCGCATGCCTTGGGATCCCGGCGGACCGGGCCGTTTACCGACGGGAAACCCGCTGCTGGTTGGGCAAGCCATCCAGTCTTGCGTCGGCGTCGCGAACTGCGTTGCCACTGCGACAGGTACGACCGGAGGCTTTCGCGTCCCGGTCCGCCAATCCATTTCGAATACGGCGTTCATCGAGGATAACTACAACGACGCCACCTATACCGGCGGCCGAGGTAGCTTGACCTACAAGTTCAACGACGACTGGTCGCTGAGTGCCATGACTATGTATCAGGAGCTGCGGACCGACGGTGTATTCGACTACTCGCCTGCGGTCGGCGACCTCAAGGTACAACAGTTCAGTCCGAACACGTTGCGCGATACGATCAGTCTGAGCTCGCTCACGCTCAAGGGGCGTTTGGGCATTCTCGACCTGATCTACACATCGTCTTACCAAGACCATCATGCGGTGCAGCAGGCAGATTATGCCCGATACGCCAACATTGGCCTGTACATGCCGTTCTACAATTGTGATCGCGGCGTCTATTATCAGGGCTATGCCAACTCGGCGGCACAGGGCCAGACCTGCTATTCGCCAGCCAACAGCTATAAGGTGAACAACCGCAATCGCCGGTGGACGCAGGAATTCCGCGTCACTACCCCGGCGGAAAACCGTCTACGTGCCACCTTCGGCGCGTTCTACGACGTGAACCGTATCTACGACGTCACCCAGTGGAATTATGTCCTTCCGCAGGCCGGGTTCATCTACAATCTTGCGCCGAACCCCCAGGTCAACGTCCTGAATGTGGGGCCCCTGCCGGGCGCCGGGTTCGTCAACACGATTTTGCGCCGGACGCGGCAATTCTCGCTCTATGGCGAAGCGTCGTTCGACATCATTCCGGAAAAGCTGATCCTGACGGGCGGTCTGCGTTACTACAACGAAAGCACCGGCATGGAGGGTGGCTCGAGCACCAGCTTCACCGGCGCCGTACGGGCGAATTGCGCCACCGTCAGCACCGATCCCGCGACCGGCCTGACGCGTTGCAACTACGTTCCGCTGGCGACGGCACCAACGTCGCTGGGGGCGAGCGCGGTTTTGTCGACAAACTTGGCGGGGATTAATCCGGCGACGTACACGGGCTTTCTGTTCAAGGGCAATTTGACCTACAAATTCGATCCCAACTCGCTTGTTTATGCGACATATTCGGAAGGGTTCCGGCCTGGTGGCTTCAACCGCAAGGGTTGCAACGCGGGCGTTGCGGCTCAGCCCGCGCTGACCGCCGCGTGTGCAGCGAACCGGGCCTATGCGCCTGACACCGTCACGAATTACGAAATCGGCGCGAAACTAGGACTGTTCGACCGGCGGCTGCAGATCAATTTGGCAGCGTATGTAATCCAGTGGAAGAATATCCAGATCGCGGCATTCGACCAGAACATTTCGAACCAGACCTTCGTTGCGAACCTTGCGAACGGTCGCATCAAGGGGATCGAAGGCGATATAAACATTCGTCCGTCGAGCGGCCTGACGATCGGAACCGGTTTCTCGTACAATGACACGGAGATAACCGGTTGCACGGCAAACGCGATTGCAACTCTGTTGTGCCAACGGGGCGTGATCGTTCCTGCCGGCACGCCGCTGGCGCTCAGCCCCAAGTTTCAGGGCAACGTGCGCGTGCGTTACGAATGGGAGATGACGAGCGGACTGAAGCCGTTCGTACAGGCCGGCTTGCACTACGTCGGAAGCTCGATCACGTCCGACATCGCGAATACGAACATCCTGCGCGGCTGCTACGCGCCCTATGCGGGTTGCGGCACCAACGCCGTGATTAACGGCGTCACTGTCCGGCCCAATGATCCAATCCAGTTGCAGCCGTCGTCGTTTACCCAGCCCAGCTACACCACGATCGAGGCATCGTTCGGCTTCAGCAAGGATGCCTGGTCGATCACGATCTACGGCGATAATCTGACCGATGCCCGCCCGCAGCTGTTCACCAGCGCCAATGACGGGGAGCAACGTGTAACGACTTCGCGTCCGCGGACATTCGGGATGCGCGTCTCTTACAAGATGTAGCATACTTGCGCTCGACCGCGCTTCGGGCGGAACGCTGAGGGTCTTTTCGAAATCGAGGGGGTGACGCAGACGATGCGTCGCCCTTTCCGACAAGTACCTCGACGCAGCTTTTGGAAAATCCCGTAATTTTGGCCAGATTGGCGAAATGGCACTAGTCACAGAGTCGAAAACCGAATCCTTGTCCGGCAACGATGACCGGGATCGGCTGGTCGAGGACGCCAAGGCCGCGCTGCAGCGTGGCCAGCTCGGTGAAGCCGAACGCTTGTGCCGACAGGCTATCACCGGCGATCCTGATCATCACGACGGGTTGTACCTGCTGGCCGCGATCCAGCGCTACGCGCGCAAACCAATCGAAGCGCTGGCAACGATTAACCGGCTGATCACGCTCGAACCGGGTTATGGTCGGGCCCATCAGGAGCACGGACACGTCCTGCTTGCACTGGGCCTGACCGAAGAGGCGTTGGCGGCCTATAGGGATGCGGTTGCCTATAATGTCGGCCTGCTCGCCAGCTGGCGCGCGCTGGCGCAGATGCAGCAGGCTGCGGGCCGGACGGAAGCGGCGAATATTGCATTGGCACAATGTGCGTATCTGGAAAGTCTCCCTGACGCGCTGCAGGCGGTGGTAAGCCTTGTGCAGGAGTACCGTCTCGGCAAGGCGGAACAACAGTGCCGGGCGTTCCTTCAGCAACACAAGCACCATGGTGAAGCCATGCGGTTGCTTGCTGACATCGGCGTGAAATTCAACGCCTATGACGAAGCCGAATTCCTGCTGGAATCGTGCATGGTGCTCGAACCGGACAACACCAACGCGCACTTCGACTATGTGAACCTGCTGCACCGTCGGCAAAACTACGAAAAGGCGCTGGAGCAGGCCGGGGCGCTCCACGCCAAGGCACCCGATAATGCTCAGTTTGACCTGCTGTATGCGAACCAGCGGCTGGCAGTCGGCGAATTCGATACCGCCCTTGCAATGTATCGCCGCCATCTGGCGAGCATGCCTGAGAACCCGACGCTGCACCTGTCGATCGGGCATGCGCTGAAGACCGTCGGCAAGCAGGCGGAAGCCATCGCATCCTATCGTCAGGCCTATGCCGTGCGCCCGGATTTCGGCGACGCCTATTGGAGCCTCGCGAACCTGAAGACATACCGGTTCGAGGCAAGCGAGATCGATCAGATGCGCGAAATCGAGGCTCGCCCGACGACCAATCTGGCCGACCGTTACCATTTATGCTTTGCCCTTGGAAAAGCGCTCGAAGACCGTGAGGCGTTTGCCGATTCCTTTGCCTACTACGAGCGCGGCAACCGTCTCAAACGTGACCAGCTGGGCTATAAATGGCAGCGCGTGACAGCGGAGATGCAGCGCCAGCACGAACATTGCAGTGCCGAGCTTTTCGAGCGGATGGCAGGGAGCGGCAGCACGGCGGCTGATCCGATCTTTATCCTCGGCCTGCCGCGGGCAGGATCGACATTGCTCGAACAGATTCTGGCCTCGCACAGCCAGGTCGAGGGGACGCTCGAACTTCCCAACATCCTTGCCCTTTCCCATCGGATCGACGGTCAACGACGCGTGGGCGAAGAGGCGAATTATCCGGCCAGCCTCGGGATGCTCGACCGCGAGCAATTGGCATCTTTCGGCGATGCTTTCATCCGCGACACGCGTATTCACCGCAAACGCGGAACGCCGTTTTTCATCGACAAGATGCCGAACAATTTCCGGCATATCGGACTGATCCATCTGATCTTACCCAATGCGAGGATCATCGATGCTCGGCGCGGGGCGATGGGATGCTGCTTTTCGGGGTTCAAACAGCTGTTCGCTGAAGGGCAGGAATTCACCTATGGCCTTGAGGAAATCGGCCATTATTATCGCGATTACGTGCGCCTTATGGACCATTGGGATGCCGTGCTCCCGGGCAAACTTCTGCGCGTGACCTATGAAGACGTGGTAACCGACCTCGAAGGTGAGGTTCGCCGCATGCTGGCCTTCCTCGGCCTGCCTTTCGAGGAAGCCTGCCTGAACTTCCACCAGACCGAGCGCGCCGTGCGCACCGCCAGCTCCGAACAGGTTCGCCAGCCGATATTCCGGAGCGGCATTGACCAATGGGAACACTTCTCGCCTTGGCTCGATCCCTTGCGGACCGAGCTCGGCCTCGAACTTTCAGCGACATGAAGGACTGAAGATGGCATCTATACCGTCGGCGACTGGGGTCACATCGGACGAGAGTAAACTGCCGTCGGTGGGCGTGCGCTGGTATGTCCTCATCATCATGATGTTGGCCTATACGATCAACATCGCGGACCGGTATGTGATGTCGACCGTGCTTGAGCAGATCCGGCTGGAGCTGAAGCTGACCGACAGCGGCGTCGCTTTCCTCACCGGTGTGTCGCTCGCACTGTTCTACGTCGGCATGGGCATCCCGTTGTCGTACGTCGCCGACCGCTGGAACCGGCGCAACCTCCTCGCGATCTCGATCACCGTCTGGTCGGCGATGACGACTTTGTGCGGGCTGTCGCGTGGCTATTTCGACCTGTTGCTTGCGCGGATCGGCGTGGGCATCGGCGAGGCAGGCGGCACGCCGGCTTGCGCGTCGATCGTCTGCGACAATTTTCCGGCGAGTCGCCGCCCGATGGCGCTGACGATCTTCGCGCTCGGCGCACCGATCGGAGCGTGGCTTGGCGCGGACATGGCGGGCGCCGTGGCGCATGCCTATGGCTGGAGGGCGGCGTTTCTCGTGCTCGGCATTCCGGGGCTCCTGCTCGCGGCCCTCATCATGCTGACGATCAAGGAACCCAAACGCGGCTGCCTCGATGCCGTCAAGGACCAAAGCACGCCGACGCTCGGCGATACGCTCAAATTCCTGTGGAGCCAGAAATCGGCTCGGCACGTGATGATGGGCAGCGGCGTTTCGGCGCTCTGGGGCTGGGGCTTGATGTGGTTCACGCCGACGTTCATTCAGCGCAGCTACGGGCTGGATGTCGGCGCGGCGGGGGCGATCGTCGGGCCGATCCATCTCGTGACGGGGATTGCCGCGTCGCTGTTCACCGCTTGGCTGCTCGCACGCCCGTCGTTCGTTGATCCGCGCCGCATTGTCTGGCTGCTTGGTGGCGTGACCGCAGCCGCCACGGTGCCATCGATCATCGCCTATTATACGAACTCGCTGCCGCTCGCGACGTTGATGTGGTGGATATTCATCCCGGCGATCTATTTCTACATTGGCCCGGCATTCGCGCTCGGCCAGAATCTTGCGCCACCGAAGATGCGGGCGATGTTCAGCGCGGTGGCATTGCTGATCGCCAATGTGTTCAACCTGATCGTGGCACCTCAGGGAGTTGGTCTGCTCAGCGACTGGTTTGCAGGGCCGGGCGGTGCCGATGCGGCTTCGCTACGCATGGCGCTGCTCGTACTCGCCCCCACTGGTTTCTGGGCCGCGTTCCACTATTTCATGGCGGCCAAGCACATCATCGCCGACCAGAAGCGTGCAATCGGCTACGTCTGAGGATCATATGCTGAAATCATACATCAACGGCGCGTGGGTGCTCCCGCGCACCTCGGCCGCAACAGTCGATGCGATCAATCCGGCGACCGAGGAGGTCGCCGCGACCGTCGCCTTATGCGGCCCCGACGATGTCGACCTTGCGGTCTCGGCCGCGCGGGCCGCGTTCGACGGCTATGCCGCCTTCCCCCTTGATGCGCGGATTGAGCTCGTCGCGAATCTGATCGCAATCTTCGAGCGCCGCTATGGAGAGATGGTCAATGCGATCTCGACCGAAATGGGCGCGCCCTATGACCTGTCCTACAATGCCCAGGCAGAATGCGGACCGGGCCATCTGAAAGAAGCGGTCAAGGCCGCGCGCGCCATGCTTTGGGAACGGCCGATCGGCAATGGTGCCAACCTTGTCCACGAACCGATCGGCGTCTGCGTGCTGATCACGCCGTGGAACTGGCCGATCAATCAGCTCGCCGCGAAGGTCGGCCCCGCGCTCGTCACGGGCTGCACCATGGTGTTGAAGCCCAGCGAAGTTGCACCGCTCTCGGCCCAGCTGTTTGCCGAATTTATTGACGAGGCGGGATTTCCGGCGGGCGTCTTCAACATGCTCCACGGCACCGGCCCCGGCATCGGCGACGCGCTGACCAGCCATCCCCAGGTCGACATGATCTCGTTCACGGGATCGACGCGCGCAGGGATTCAGGTCGCGAAGTCGGCCGCCGAAACGGTCAAGCGCGTCAGCCAGGAACTGGGCGGCAAATCGGCCAACATCGTCTTCGCCGATAGCGACCTCGAAGCGGCGGTGACGCGCGGCGTGAAGCACTGTTTCGAAAATGCCGGGCAATCGTGCAACGCGCCGACGCGGATGCTGGTCGAAGCGTCGGTCTATGACGAAGCAGTGGCGATTGCGGCGCGGGTAGCCAAAGAGACAAGGCTCGGCGATCCGAACGAAAAGGGCGCGCATCTTGGCCCCGTCGTCAACGCGCTGCAATATGGGAAGATTCAGAAGCTAATTCAGGTCGGGATCGACGAGGGCGCCAAGCCGGTAGCCGGCGGCGTTGGGCGCGCTGAGGGCTTCGAGCGCGGCTATTTTGTGAAGCCGACGGTGTTCGTAGGCGTCCACAACCAGATGGTGATCGCGCAGGAAGAAGTGTTCGGCCCCGTCCTCGTGATGATCCCGTTCGAAACCGAAGCCGAGGCGATCGAAATCGCCAATGACTCGCCCTATGGCCTCGCCGGCTATGTCCAGAGCGGCGACGAGGAGCGCGCCCGCCGCGTGGCGCGTGCGATCCGCGCGGGCAGCGTGCACATCAATGGCGCGGGCCAAGGTTACGAGTCACCCTTTGGCGGCTACAAGCAATCGGGCAACGGTCGCGAGTGGGGCGAATACGGGCTTCATGACTTTCTTGAGGTGAAGGTCGTCAACGGCTTCTTTCCGGCATGAAGCTCGCCGATATCGAGACATTCGTCGTCGGCAACCCGCCGCCGCATTTCGGCGGGCGTTACTTCGTGTTCGTCAAGCTGACGACGGCCTGCGGCATTTCGGGAATCGGCGAGGCCTATTGCGTTCCGTTCGAGCCGCACCTCGTCGCCCGGATGATCGAGGACGTGTTTGCGCGCTATGCGGCGGGCAATGATCCACATGACATCGAAATGCTGTGGCGGCGCGTCTATTCGAGCGGGTTTACGCAACACCCCGATCTGACGTTGATGGGCGTGCTGAGCGCGCTGGAGATGGCGTGCTGGGACATCGTGGGCAAGGCGGCGAACCAGCCGGTGTACAAGCTGCTCGGCGGGCAGGTGCATGAACGGCTGCGCGCCTATACCTACATATATCCCCGCCCCGGTGACGTGGCCGATGTCTATCATGATCCCGATCTCGCCGCGACGCGCGCCGCCGAGTATCTTGCCCAAGGCTTTACCGCGCTGAAGTTCGATCCGGCTGGCCCGTATTCAGCGTTCGACGGGCGGCAGTTGTCGCTGGAAGCGCTGGAACTGTGCGAACGGTTTGCGCGCACGTTGCGCGAGGCGGTGGGGAGCAAGGCGGACCTGTTGTTCGGCACGCACGGCCAGATGACCGCAGCGGGCGCGATCCGGCTGGCGAGACGCCTGGAACCCGCCGATCCACTCTGGCTCGAAGAGCCGGTTCCGCCCGATGCGCCCGAGGAAATGGCGAAAGTTGCGCGCGCTACAAGCATCCCGATCGCGACCGGCGAGCGGCTGGCCACCAAATATGATTTCGCCCGGCTGCTCGATTGCGGGGCGGCTGCGATCCTCCAGATGAATTTGGGGCGCGTCGGTGGTTTGCTCGAAGCCAAGAAGATCGCCGGGATGGCCGAGGTTCGCCACGTTCAGATTGCACCGCATCTTTATTGCGGCCCCGTGGTAGGCGCGGCGAATATCCAAATCGCCACCTGCTCGCCCAATTTCCTGATCCTCGAAAGCATCGAGCAATGGGGCGGATTCCACAGCGAGATCCTGAAAAGTCCGATCCGGTTCGAGGAAGGGCATGTCATCCCCCCAATCGCGCCCGGGCTCGGCGTCGAGCTCAATGAAGAGGTGGCGCGGGCCACCCCCTACACAGGATCGATGCTGCATCTCGAGATGACGCAGCATCCCGTCCGGTGACTGAGGAATTTGATTACATCATTGTCGGCGCGGGCACCGCGGGCTGTGTGCTGGCCAACCGCCTGACCGAAGACGGCAAGACGACTGTGCTGCTGCTGGAGGCCGGCGGCAGCGACCGTTCGATCTGGATCCAGATGCCGATCGGCTATGGCCGCACCTTTTTCGACCGACGGATCAACTGGATGTACGATACCGAGCCGGTCGAGGCACTGGACGGGCGGCGCAGCTATTGGCCGCGGGGCAAGGTAATCGGCGGATCGGGATCGATCAACGCGATGGTCTATGTGCGCGGCCAACCGCGGGATTACGAAGACTGGAAGGCGCTCGGCAGTCCTGGCTGGGGATGGGACGATGTGCTCCCCTTTTTCAAGAAGTCCGAGGATTTCGACTGGCACAGCGCGCATCACGGGCGTGGCGGCCTGCAGCACGTCACCGACATTTCGCCGCACGTCCATCCCGTCTGCCACAGTTTCGTCGAAACCGCGCGGGCATTGGGCTTTAGGCCGAGCACCGATCTGAACGGGGCCGATTCTGAGGGCATTGGCATATACCAGATCAACACTCGCGGCGGCTGGCGCGCCTCGACCGCCAATGCCTTTCTCTACCCCGCACGGTCCCGCAAGACGCTCAAGATCGAGACGCATTCGCTCGCGACAAAAGTCTTGATAGAGGGCAAGCGCGCGGTCGGGATAGCCTATACGCGGCGCGGGAAGCACTTCGAAGCACGCGCGCGGCGCGAAGTCATATTGAGCGGTGGCGCGATCAATTCGCCGCAACTGCTAATGCTGTCGGGAATTGGCGATGCCGTTGCGCTCAAGACGCTTGGGATCGAACCTGTGCTCGACGCGCCGCAGATCGGTCGCAATCTGCAGGACCATCTGGCAGTCTCGTATTTCTATAAAACGCGGACTGCGACGCTCAACGACCTGCTGCATCCGATGATCGGAAAGATGTGGGCGGGACTGCGCTATCTCGCCGATCGCGCAGGACCGTTGTCGCTGAGCGTCAACCAGAGCGGCGGTTTCGTGCGCAGCGATCCCACTAGGCCGAGCGTCAACCTCCAACTCTATTTCAGCCCGGTAAGCTACACCCAAACACCGCTGTCGGACCGCAAGCTACTCAACCCCGATCCGTTTTCGGCCTTCCTGTTGTCGCACAATCCGTGTCGGCCAACGAGCCGCGGGCATCTCGAACTGCGCTCTTCAGACCCAGCTGAACATCCGGCGATCCATCCCAATTATCTCGCGACACAGGACGACATCGACAACGTCCTCGCCGGAAACCGACTGCTGCGCCAAATCGCGACGACGCGCCCGCTCGCTGACATCATCACCGAAGAAATCATTCCGGGCCGTGGCATAGACGGAGACGAGGCCCAGCTCGCTGATTTCCGCGCCCGCGCCGATACGGTGTACCATCCAACCAGCACCTGCATGATGGGCCCCGAGCCCGCCACATCGGTGGTCGATGCCCGGTTGCGCGTCCACGGGATCGAGGGGCTGCGCGTGATCGATGCGTCTATCTTCCCCACGATCACTTCGGGCAACACCAACGCACCCACCGTAATGGTCGCTGAAAAAGGTGCCGCTATGTTGATCGAAGATGCCCGGCGCGGTGCCAGATAGTCGTAAATTAAATTTACCGGTTGCGGATTGTGCAAGCCGTAAGCAGACTGTCATCCGCGATGACATCCCACTCGAAAATCGATTTGAAGCAGCTTCCACCGCTGAAGGCGCTCAAGGGATTTGAGGCGGCCACGCGCCGCCAGAGCATTCGTGATGCCGCTGACGAACTCTGCCTCACCCACCCCGCCGTCAGCCATCAGGTGCAGTTGATCGAAGATGCACTTGGCGTGCAGTTATTCCAGCAGGACGGCCGCTATATCGCGTCGACCGAAGAAGGGCGTGTGCTTTATCCCTATGTCCGCGCGGCATTTGAATCACTGATCGAGGGGGTTGAGGCGGTCCATCGCAACGCGCTCGACAAACCGCTGCGTGTACAGACCTATGTCACCGCATCGATCCGCTGGCTGGCCAAGCGGGTGCCACAGTTCCTCGCCGATCATCCTAAGGTCAAGCTGACGCTGAGCACCTGCGCTGTCGAATGGGAATTCGACGACGTTCATGCCGACGTCGGGCTGGTCTATTGCGAAACGCGTCCCGACCCTGCGCGTTACCATTGGGTGCCGCTCTTCGACTATGCGCTCTTTTCCGTTTGTAGTCCGGCGTTTGCAGCGCGGCTTGGCAGCGCAGTGACCCCGGCCGATTTGCTCAGCCAGCCACTTGTCACGATCTACACCGAAACACGCAACTGGGAGACGTGGTTTGCGGCAGCGGGTGTGCCGTTCGATTCGCGTTCACCCTATCTAGTCGTTGATACGCTGGCGGTGGCACTTGAAATGGCTTTGAGCGGCCAAGGGATCGCGCTCGTTAATGGGCCGTTCGTCGACCAAGACCTAGCTAGCGGTCGCCTCGTTCGGCCGGTCAGCCACAAAGTCCTTTGCCCGGGCGAGTGGGGTCTGATCTGCCGCAAGGACATGAAGGAAAATGTGCGCGTGCGGACCTTCATCGACTGGGTCGTCCAGCACGCGGGCACGATAGGCTAACGCTTGGGTACGACCTCATAGCCCGGCTCTTCGGGTTCGTCATCGACCATCTCGGCGGGAAAGCCGGTGCCCAGCACCTTGATCCCGAGCGCTTCTTCATAGCGGCGGATGATGTTGGGAGAATGTTCGCGCGGCCCGAACGTGGCTTCGCCCTCTTTGAACAGGCGCACAATGAGGGGCGAGATTTCGACCGGTACGCCCGCCGCTTTGGCAATTTTGTCGAACAGGCCGATGTCCTTGGACACGAGGTCCATCGTAAAGTTAATGTCGCGGCTGCCGTTCAGGATCACCTGGCTTTCGGTTTCATGGACAAAGCTATTGCCCGAAGAAATGCGGATTGCTTCATAGGTCGTGTTCATGTCGAGACCGATCGCCTTGCATGTAGTCAGTGCCTCGGCGAGCGCGACAAGATGCACGGTACACAGATAATTGGTCATGACCTTCAACTGCGAAGCCGTACCATAATCGCCAGTGTGCAGAATCCGGCGGCCCATCGTCGTCAGCACTGGCAGCACCGCTTCGAAGGCGGCGCGCGGTCCCCCAGCAAAGATTGCGATATTGCCCGTGTCGGCACGGTGGCAACCGCCCGAAACTGGGCATTCCATGAACAGCGCGCCGCGCGCCTCGACCAGCGCACCGAGCCGAATAATCTCCGAATAATCGGTCGTGCTCATTTCGAGCCAGATCTGGCCCGGGCGCATGACGGCGAGAAACCCATCCTCCCCTTCCGCTACGGCCGAACTGGCAGCGGGCGACGGCAGGCAAGTGACGATCAGGTCGACCGCCTCGCCCAGCGCTCGCGGGCTGGCGGCCGCTTTCGCACCGCGCGCAACATGGTCGGCGACGAGCGAGCCGTTGAGGTCGCACACAGTCATGTCATGGCCGTTGCGGATCAGGCTTCCAGCCAATTTTCCGCCGACATTGCCGAGGCCGATGAAACCAATCTTCATAAGCCCGTCGCCACCCACTTGTTGAACGACAAATAGAATGGCGGGCTCCACGCGCCACAAATGAAAAAATTGCGATCACGGCTGAATTTTTTTCGCTTGAGGCCGCACCGCCTTGTCTAAAAATTTTCAGCCGATCCGGCGAAACGCTCAATTGTCGGGCAGCAGCGCGAGCGACTAGGTTTGCATTTCTGAGGGCATGCCAGAGGACGGTTCTGATGCAGACGAGCGCACGGGTGGTGATCATCGGTGGCGGAATCATGGGCGCAAGTCTGCTCTACCATCTCGCCGAGCTGGGCTGGACCGATTGCCTGTTGATCGAGAAGGACGAACTGACTTCGGGATCGACGTGGCACGCGGCGGGCCAGTGTCCGAGCATCACCGGCAGCTATAACCTCGC
>JANNCK010000190.1:0-1565 GCA_031386545.1 Sphingomonadales bacterium | reverse complement strand
GATGATGATGTGCTTTTCACTGACGGTCGGAAATTTCGGCGCGATGGCAATGGAGAATATGGGGTCGGTCGCGGGGACGGCGAGCTCGTTACAGGGATTTGTGACGAGCGTTATCGGCGGCATCGGCGGCGCGATCATCGGCTTGAACTTCGACGGCACCACTTTCCCGCTCTACGCCGGGATTACGCTTGCCGGTATCGGCGGGTTGGTTGCGGTGTTTGTCGCCGAGGGCGGACGCCTTTTCGTGGCGCGGCATGAAGGGCAGAAGGCAACGCAGGAGGGGGTGTGATGGCGTATTGGCTCGTGAAATCCGAACCGCATAAATATGCTTGGGACGACATGGTCCGCGACCGGGTCACGATCTGGGACGGGGTGCGTAACCATACCGCCGCGATCAACCTGCGCGCGATGAAAATCGGTGACCAAGCGTTCTTCTACCATTCGAACGAGGGCAAGGAGGTCGTCGGCATCGTCGAGATCGTCCGCGAACATTACCTCGACCCCAAGGATCCGGCACAGCGATTTCCGGCGGTCGATGTGGCCCCGGTTGCCCCGTTGAAAACCCCGGTGACGTTGGCCGCGATCAAGGCTGATCCGGCGCTCGCGGATATGGAATTGGTTCGCCAGTCACGCCTGTCGGTTGCCCCGGTGCGGGATGCGGAGTGGGCACGGGTGTTGGAGATCAGCCAAGACGGCTGATCGCGCCTCCGACTTCCCTAAGCTTGTCGAAGGGCCGCGGCCTGTACGGGCAACCATCCGGTGGCGAGAGAGCAGGGCTTCGGGAAGCTCGCCAAGCCGGTATTGCGGGTGCAAGCCTATAACCACACATCCAGCGTGTGGAGCGCGACGCCGACCAGCCCGCCGACCACAGTGCCGTTGATGCGGATATATTGCAGGTCACGCCCGACTGCGCCCTCGACGCGGTCGGTAATCGTCTGCGCGTCCCAACCACGCACGGTCTCCGACACCAATTTGACGATCTGGTCACCATAGCTCGCGGTCACGCCTACCGCTGTCCGCCTAGCGAACCGGTTGATCGTTGCGCGGAGCTCGGGGTCTTTCTGGAGCGTGTCGCCCAATTGGCGCAGGGCCTCTCCGAATTTGCCCGCCAGCGCCTTGTCTGGGTCGCGCGCGGCACGCAACATCGCGGCGCGGGCGGATTCCCATAATCCGTCGAGCCAGCGGCGCATTGCAGCGTTGCGCATGATCTCGTCGCGCAGTTCGGCGACACGTTCGCGCATCCGGGGATCATCCTGAAGATCGATGGCGAGGTGCGCGAGCCCCTCTTCGGCCTTGGCGCGCAGCCGGTGGTCGGGATCATCGGACATTTCCGTCAGCATTTTGTTCAGCCCGTCGATAATCTTGTTCGCAAGCGTTTCGTCGAGGCCGGTCCAGCGCATGACCGATCCGGCCTGCGCATGAACGATTTCGCGGATTAGTTCGTCGTTGCTGTCGAGCAGTTTCGCGCCCCAGCGCACAATTCCGTCGAGCAGCGGGCGGTGCCGTCCCTCGTTGATCGCTGCCGCCAGTGCCTGACCGAGGAGTGGCGCGAGGTCGAGTTCGGC